>NZ_JBFAOJ010000006.1:0-193417 GCF_040675205.1 Streptosporangium sp. NPDC049644
CGTTTGGACCACGTCCGGGCGTTCCCGGGTGCGGAACCGCACCCGGGAACGCCTGTGTACCGGCCGTCTCACCGACCCCTTCACGGAAGAACGCGCAGAGCGGATATTGAGTTCGCTTTGTCGTGCGTATCCCTGAAGGATAGATTTTCGTGATCAGGCCAGGTGCGGAGGATCGATGAGACGCGGGATCAGAAGGCTGACGGGCGCGGGAACGGTTCTCGCCCTGGCGGCCACCCTCACGGCGGGAGCCCTGGACGGCGGAGCCGGCCCGGTCGCGAGCCAGGCCCGCGAGTACCTGGTCTTCTACGCCGACGGCGCCCACGACCGCGCGATCGACGCGATCGACGCGAGCGGCGGCACCGCGCTGTCCACGGAGACGCGACTCGGCTACGTCGTCGCCAGCGGCCCAGGCTCCCGGTTCGTGGAGAACCTCGTCGGCAGCGACGCCGTCGTGGGAGTCTCCTCCGACCGCAGGATCGGCTCCGCCGCCGCGATCCCCGCGGCCCTTCCCCCCTCCGGAGCCCTCGGGCAGAGCGGTACTCCGGGCACCAGGGAGGCCGGAACCGGCGCCCCGGAGCCGCTGGCCGAACGCCAGTGGGACATGAAGATGATCGGCGCCACCGCGGACGGCTCCCACGCCACCGCCCCCGGCAGCAAGAAGGTGCTGGTCGGCGTCATCGACACCGGCATCGACGGCAGGCACCCCGACATCGCCCCCAACTTCAACTACGCCCTGAGCCGCAACTTCGTGACCGACCGGCCCAAGGACCCCAACGGCAAGACCCTCGACGGGCCCTGCGAGTTCAAGAACTGCAAGGACCCGGTCGACTGGGACGACGACGGCCACGGCACCCACGTGGCCAGCACCATCGCCTCGCCGGTCAACGGCCGGGGCGTCGCCGGCGTCGCCCCCGGGGTCTCCCTGGTGAACCTGCGCGCCGGCCGGGACTCCGGCCTGTTCTTCCTCAAGCCCAGCATCGAGGCGCTCACCTACGCCGCAGACGCCGGGATCGACGTGGTCAACATGAGCTTCTACGTCGACCCGTGGCTGTTCAACTGCAAGGCCAACCCCGCCGACTCCAAGGCCGAGCAACTGGAGCAGCGCGGCGTCATCACCGGCATGCAGCGCGCCCTCGACTACGCCCGCAAGCGGGGCGTCACCCTCATCAGCGCCATCGGCAACGGCTCCACCGACCTCGGCAGGCCCAAGACGGACGAGACCAGCCCGGACTACCCCAAGGAGGCCGAGCGCACCCGCAAGGTCGACAACTCCTGCCTCAACGTCCCGGCCGAGTCCAAGGGCGTCATCTCGGTCTCCTCGGTCGGCCCGAGCAAGCGCAAGGCCTACTACTCCGACTACGGCCTCGAGCAGACCGACCTGTCGGCACCCGGCGGCGACGAGTTCGACGGCAGCGCCCGCTACGACACCACCAAGGGCATCCTGGCCGCCGCCCCGGAGAACGCGCTGCGGGCCAAGGGACAGATCAGCGCCGACGGCACGCCGAAGGACAGGTCGATCATCCGGGAGTGCCGCGACAACGTCTGCGCCTACTACCAGTACCTGGTCGGCACCTCCATGGCCGCCCCGCACGCCACCGGCGTGGCCGCCATCCTGATCAGCCGCTTCGGCAAGCCGGACAAGAGCGGCCTCACCATGCCCCCCGCCGACGTCCAGCGCCTGCTGTACGCCACCGCCACGAGCAAGGCCTGCCCCTCACCCCGCAAGTACGTCTACAAGATCGACCTCCTGGCGGACGAGGTTCACAAGTGCGAGGGGTCGAAGGCGCGCAACGGTTTCTACGGCCACGGCATCGTCAACGCCGCCCAGGCGGCCTCCGTCACCCCCTGAGGCCGCACCGAGCTCCCTGAGGTCCCGTCGGTGTCGCCCCAGGGGTCCGCGCCGCTCCGGCTGTGAGGTGCCGCCGACAGAGGCCGGGGCCAACGCGGCTACCCGACGAGAACACCGGCCGCGACGGAAACGGCGCTCCGTTATGTTCGTTTTGTCACGTTCAAAAGAGGATCAACAGGCGGGTGGAGCGGTCAGGCCGGGGAAGGAGAACGATTTTCCGGCCTCATCTCGCCACTGTGAGGATCCATGAGACTTCTAGCGCGCCCCCACCAGCTTCCACCCCGGGCCGCCGCCGGTGTGATCATCCTGAACTCGGGGCTGAGCAAGTGGTCCGCCGACGAGGAGACCGCCGCGGGAGTCCACGGGATGGCGGCGGGGACCTACCCGTTCCTCAAGAAGATCGAAGCGACACGGTTCGTGAAACTGCTCTCCACAGCGGAGATCGCCCTGGGTACGGCACTGCTGGTCCCCGCGGTGCCCTCGCTGCTGGCGGGCGCCGGGCTGACCGCCTTCGCCGGAGGACTGCTCGGGCTCTACCTCAAGACACCGGGCATGCGGGAGGAAGGCGGCCTGCGCCCCACCCAGCAGGGCCTCCCCATCGTCAAGGACCTCTGGCTGCTGGGCATCGGCGCCGGACTGGTCATCGAAGAACTCATCTACGAGTGACCACGGGCCTCCGAGCTTTAGGTCACCGATAAGACAGAGTGCGGTGAGCGTGAGGCGAGGGGCGATTCGCAACCTCCCGTTCACTGACGGTAGCGTTGATGTCACCGAATTTTTCATCGCCGCCATGACCAACGTCACGACCAAGTGGTCTGTACCAATTAGGGTGGGATCCGTGACTCGTCGCGCGAAAATCGTCTGCACTCTCGGCCCCGCCACCTCCTCTCCCGAACGTCTCCGCGAACTGATCGCGGCCGGGATGGACGTGGCCCGTTTCAACCTCAGCCACGGCAGCCACGAGCTGCACAAGGAGGTTTACGACAGGGTGAGGGAGGCTGCCGCCGAGCTCGGACGTGGCGTAGGTCTGCTGGCCGACCTCCAGGGCCCCAAGATCCGGGTCGGCAAGTTCGAAGAAGGCCCCGTCCGCCTCGGCTTCGGTGACGTCTTCACGATCACCACCGAGGAGGTCCCCGGCGACCGTGAGCAGGTCTCCACCTCCTACCAGGGACTCCCCAAGGACGTCCACCCCGGAGACAACATCCTGGTCGACGACGGCCGGGTCCGCCTGGAGGTGACCCGGGTCGAGGGCCAGCGCGTCACCACCCGCGTGATCATCGGCGGCATGATCTCCGACAACAAGGGCCTCAACCTGCCGGGCGTCAAGGTCAGCGCCCCCGTCCTCACCGACAAGGACGAGACCGACCTGCGCTGGGCCCTGCGCACCGGCTTCGACCTGGTCGCCCTCTCCTTCGTCAGGCGCCCCTCCGACGCCGACGTGGTGCGCAACATCATGGAGCAGGAGGGCATCCGCCTCCCGCTGCTCGCCAAAATCGAAAAGCCGGAGGCGGTGGAGCGGCTCCCCGAGATCATCGAGGCCTTCGACGGCATCATGGTCGCCCGCGGCGACCTCGGCGTCGAACTGCCCCTCGAAGAGGTGCCCATCGTGCAGAAGCGGGCCATCGAGCTCTGCCGCGAGAAGGCCCGCCCCGTCATCGTCGCCACCCAGATGCTCGACTCGATGATCACCGCACCGCGCCCCACCCGGGCCGAGGCCTCCGACGTCGCCTACGCCGTCATGGACGGCGCCGACGCGGTCATGCTCTCCGGGGAGACCTCGGTCGGCAACTACCCCATCGAGGTCGTCGAGACCATGAGCCGCATCGCCACCACCGCGGAGAAGAGCTCGCTCCAGGCCACCCACAGCCTCGAACGGCTGCCGGAGACCACCGGCGGCGCCATCGCCCGCGCCGCCGCCGAGGTCGGCGCCATCGTGGGCGCCAAGGCACTGGTGGCGTTCAGCATGTCCGGTGAGACCGCCCGCCGCCTGGCCCGCTACCGCTCCCCGATCCCGCTGCTGGCCTTCACCTCCGCCAGCCACGTCCGCAACCAGCTCGCGCTGACCTGGGGCGTGGAGACCTTCGAGGTACCGTTCGTCCACCACACCGACGACATGGTCCGCCAGGTGGAGGCCGCACTACTGGCCCACTCCCGCCTGCAGAAGGGCGACAAGGTCGTCATCGTGGCCGGCGCCCCTCCCGGCACCGCGGGCTCCACCAACGCCCTGCGCGTGCACACCATCGGAGCGGCGGTCTCCAACCCCACCTGAACGACACACGCGCGTACGGCCACCGCTCCGGCGGTGGCCGTACCCGTCTTCGAGGGGCATCTCCAGGTACCGCGCACCGCCTTCGACCCGCTACCGGTTCACCACGCCGTGAGCGGGCCGGCCTCGGCCACATCCGCCCAGAGCACGGACCGGCCCGCCGGGGCCGCGCATCGTCCTTCAGGTCCATGACGGAGGCCTGAGCGGGCACCTCGGGCCCCCGGGCGTCAGATCCCCGGAAACACCTGGCGGAGATCGTCCAGGGTGACACCGTCACCGGTGACGGTCACCGACGGCGGAGTGTGCTCGGGAGCGAGCCTGCCGCCGAGCAACCGCACCCACGCCTCCGCCGGGAGCGAAAGGACGTCGGCCGGGTCGGGAACCTCACTGAAGCCGACGGTCTCGCCGAGAGTGAGACCCAGCACCCGCTCGGTATCACTCGTCTCGACCCGGAGAGTCGTGGCAAGACGCGGATCGAGGGCGTCGGGCCTGCCCATGAAACCGACCATGAAATCAAGCGGCCCCGAGTACAGATCGGTCAGCACCCCGGCCGTGTCCGACGCCACGACGGCCGCCGGATCGAAGGCGACCATCACATCCCAGGAGTGCAGGGCGGCCTCGTTCAGCCGCATCCCGGCCACCAGAGCGACATCAGCGGGCGCGGGCAGGAATCCCAGCTTGACCCGGAGCCGCTCGCGGGCATCCGCGTCAAGCCCCTCGAAAGCCGAGACGATCTCCGCGTCCGCGACGAGGAAATCCCCGGCCTGCGCCTCGGGAGCCTTCGCGTTCCACCGATCCCAGACCTCGTGGTTGAAATCCTGGCCCGGAGCCTCCTGACCGCCCAGCGCCGCCCGCAACGTCGCCAGACCGATCTCCGCGCCACTGCCGAGATGGCTGAGCACCTGGGCGACACTCCACTCCGAACAGGCCGAAGGCCGGGCCAGATCGGCGCCGTCCAGGCCGCGGACGAAGGCCGCCAGCCCGTCATGGGTGGTACGCAGGGCCGCGATGGTCCGCTCAGCGAGTGTGCTCATGATTCTCCATCCCCGTACTCCCACGTCTGCAGCGCTATCGGCCGGCCCTTCTCCTCGGAGGGAACCGGCGGCGCGTCCGTCAGCCGGTATCCCGCCGAACGGGCCACCGCCACACTCGCCGCGTTACCCGCCTCGATCTCCAGCAGCAACCGCGACACCCCCACCGTGTCACGGGCGAACTCCGTCATCACCCGTACCGCCCCCCGCGCCAGCCCCCGCCCCCGGAAAGCGGCCCCCACGCTGTAACCGATCTCCGCGACGTCCAGGCCAAGACCGCTCAACATCAGCAACACCTCGCCCATGGGCTCCCCCCCGTCCACGGTGATCGCCAACTGCAGCCGCTCCCCGGCCGCCCGCCGCTGCCGGGCCCGATCCAGATAGGCCCGCGCCGCCTCCGGATCGAACGGCGAGACCAGCGGCGTCCAGTACGCCACCTCGGGGTCGTCGAACAGCTTCACCATCGCCCCCAGATCACCCTCCTCCCACTCCCGCAGCACCACTCCGTGCCCGCGAAGCAGCACCCCTTCCGGAAGACACACCCGCCCGGCACCGGAACCGCTCGGCTCCGCCTGGCCGTTCTCCACGATCTCCACACATCCCCCTCTGTCACGCCGTCTTGCGAGCAACCTACTCGCCCGCCGGGGTGCCCCCCACCGCACCACCTCAGTACTTCGGCCCCACGAACTCGTCCAACCGCTCAACGGCGGCCCGCTTGGCTACGGAGATGGTGTTGTAGCGCGAATAGCGCCAGGCCACGTCAAGGAGGTCAAGTGCTTCACCGCATAGTTCGAGGATGTCCTTCGACTCGTTCTTGAAGAGGTAACGCGGGTACTCGTACCAGTGATCGCTGCCGTTGAGGTGATGACGAACACGGTTCATACCTCGATATCCATCCGAGTGCATCAGGCCCCGGACACATCGGCCTGGATGCATCTCGAAGATCTTCCTCTGCCAGTCTTCCAGTGAGATCTTTCGTAGATGCTTGCGTCCAGGACCATGCTGAGGAAAGAGACATGTCCAGTGTTTTGAGTGGCTCTGGATCTCCACACAGCCACTTTTCTGTCGTCGGCCTACCGAAGAGGTGGGCATCACAGCAGTCATCACGTCGGCCGCTTCTTCTATAAGCCCTGGCCAGGTTTCGCAGCAGGCTAGGGAAAGCCGATAGACGCCTTTGCGGCACAGCACAATGTGGCCGTCACCGAGGTACAGCCCCAGAAGATAGGCATAGGCTGCCTCGTCGAGTGGTCGCTCGTGGCAGCGGGGACAGGAGCGGTGTCGCCTGCGGTCCTCGTCTTAATGGGCTCTTCGCGCTCCGGTTCTCCATTTCTGGACCGCTCCAATGGAAACTTTGCAGAGTTCGGCGACTTGCCGGTCGATGAGGCCGAGTGTTGAGAGGTGGAGAGCGCGGTCGACGGTTTCGCGGGGGTGCATGGGATCACCATGCCAGGCGCTACCGACAGTTTTCGCGTGACTACAGATCGCGTTGGAGGTGGCTGAGTCGGTCGATCTCATCGACCGGCCCAGCTAACTGTGCCCCGAGTGGGATTCGAACCCACACTGAATGGATTTTGAGGCCATCGACTCTGCCGTTGGTCTATCGGGGCATATTTCCGGACTTGTCCGGTTCTTGTGTGCCAGCTAAGAGCTTACCTAGAAGTAGATCGCTTTCGGTAGCCGACGTGGTCCCAATCTAGCGGACGTCGGTACTCTCTTGCTCGTGAGTACGCAGCGGCGAGTGGTGATCGCGGAAGATGAAGCACTGATCCGTCTCGACCTCAAGGAGATGCTAGAGGAAGAAGGATACGAGGTCGTCGCGGAGGCCGGGGACGGGGAGTCGGCGGTCAAGCTGGCCATGGAGCGGCGGCCCGATCTGGTGATCCTGGATGTGAAGATGCCCGTCCTGGACGGGATCTCGGCGGCCGAGCAGATCGTGTCGCAGCGGATCGCGCCGTGTCTCATTCTCACGGCCTTCTCGCAGCGTGACCTGGTGGAGCGGGCGAGGGACGCCGGGGCGATGGCGTACCTGGTGAAGCCGTTCACGAAGTCGGATCTGGTGCCGGCGATCGAGATGGCGGTCAGCAGGCACCAGGAGATCGCCGCGCTGGAGCGGGAGGTCGGGACGCTCTCCGAGCGGTTGGAGACGCGCAAGCTGGTGGAGCGGGCGAAGGGTCTGTTGATGGCGCGGCACGGGTGGAGTGAGCCGCAGTCGTTCCGGTGGATTCAGAAGGCGTCGATGGATCGCAGGCTGAGCATGCGGCAGGTCGCGCAGCTCGTGGTCGCGGACGCGGACGCGGGCGGCTCGGAGATGGGGGCGGAGGAGCCCTGAATCGGACTCTGCGCCCCTTTCCGCAAGTCCGTGCCTGTCGGGGGTGTGGCCCGCGGGGGAGGCGATGTGGGCTTTCTGGGGGCCGGGACGACGGGTCGTGGAGGTGGCGAGGTTGCCAGTGACCATGGCTTTTGCATCTGATAGCCGAAAAGGATCGGTGTTGTAAAGAAACGGTAACGGTAGGCCGTCCTGTATCGACCCGTGACATCGGCTGGCTGTACTAACCGACACAACCCCCTGGCCACCCGCCAGGGAAGGGCATCTGTGAACCCGGTCCTGACGAGGGAACGGGCGAAAGGAAGGCAACCTTGCGGCCTAAGACTGCACGCCTCGGTGGAGTGCTTGCCGCCGGTGTGGCGCTCACCCTCGGTCTCGCTGCCTGCGGTGACGGTGGTACGGAAGCCACGCCGGCTGAGGGTGGCTCCAGTGCTGCCGCCCCCGGTACCGTCAAGCTTGGCTTCATGGGAGACCTGACCGGCGCCAACGCCGGCATCGTCATTCCCCCCCGGAACGGTGCGAAGCTCGTCATCGACGAGTACAACAAGACCAACCCGGCTGTGAAGATCGAGCTGGTCGAGTACGACAGCCAGGCGGACCCGTCGAAGGCGGTCGCCCTGGCCCAGCAGGCCATCAAGACCGACAAGATCGTCGGCCTGATCGGTCCCGCGTTCTCCGGTGAGTCCGCCCAGGTGGCGCCGGTGCTGGAGGAGGCGAAGCTGCCGAGCGTCTCGGCGTCCGCCACCAACGCCGCGCTGTCGGCGAACGGTTGGAAGTACTGGCACCGCGTGCTGCCGAGTGACAACGTTCAGGGTCCCGGCATCGGTGACTTCATCGCGACGGGTCTCGCCGCGAAGAACGTTTTCGTCATCGACGACAAATCCGAGTACGGCAAGCCGCTGGCCGACGCGGTCAAGGGCGCGCTTGAGGCCAAGAGCGTGAAGCTGACGACCGACTCGCTCGACCCGACCGAGAGCGACTTCTCCTCGGTGGTGAACAAGGTCGCGGCCGCCAAGCCTGACGCGATCTTCTTTGGTGGTTACTACGCCGCGGGCGGCAACCTGCTCAAGCAGCTCCGCGACAAGGGTGTCAAGGACGCGAAGTTCCTGTCCGGTGACGGTTCGCTGGACAAGGGTCTGATCGACGGCGCCGGTGCCGCGAACGCCGAGGGCGCGCTGGTCGGTTGCCCGTGCTACATCGCGACCCCGGATGTGACCGACGCCAAGGTGAAGGCGTTCGCCGAGGCCTACAAGGCCGCCTACAGCGCCGACCCGGCCATCTACGCGGCCGAGGGTTACGACGCCGCGACGGTCTTCGTCGAGGCGATCAAGGCGGGCAACACCACGGCCGAGAAGATCAACGAGTTCATCGCCACGGTGGACTTCGCGGGTGTCTCCAAGCAGGTCAAGTTCGAGGCCAACGGTGAGGTCGCTGCGAAGGACATCTACATCTACCAGGTCAAGGACGGCGCGATCGGCCTGCTGGGCAAGGCCAACGAGGCCAAGCTGGGTTAGTCCGGCGCTGAAGGAGATTAGGTAGTCGGCGCGCGGGGAGCGGGAACGCGCAGTGCGTTCCCGCTTCTCGCGTACTTCCAGAGAGTCCACGAGGTTCTGCTGGAGGCGGTGTGCTACCCGGAAGTGCAGGCGACCCCCGCTAGAAGTGGTAAACCCTAGTGCTCAATGACTTCATCAATCAGTTCTGGCCGGCGACGATCGACGGCCTGGCCTTCGGCTCGATCTACGCCCTGATCGCGCTCGGCTACACCATGGTGTACGGCGTGCTGCGGCTGATCAACTTCGCGCATTCAGAAGTTTTCATGATCGGTACGTTCGGTGCGATGCTGGTGCCGTTCGTGTTCGGCATCAACTCCCCGCTCACCGGCATCGCGCTGGTCGGTGTCGTGGTGGCGATGATCCTGGCCGGCATGCTCGCCTCGGCGGGTACCGCGATCGCGCTGGAGCGGATCGCCTACCGGCCGTTGCGCAAGCGCGGCGCGTCCCGACTGGCGGCGCTGATCTCGGCGATCGGCGCCTCGATCTTCCTCCAGGAGTTGTTCGCGCTCCTGGTGATCCCGGAGGTCTTCAACCGTCCGGAGCAGGGTCGTATCCAGATGGCTCTGCCCCGGCTGATGGAGCGGAGCGAACTTTTCTCGATCTTCGGGCATCCTGTCCGGATCGACCAGATATTCGTCATCCTCGCGGCGATCGGCATGATGATCGCGCTGGACGCCCTGGTGAACCGCTCGAAGATCGGCCGGGGTATTCGCGCTACCGCGCAGAACCCCGAGGCGGCCGTGCTGATGGGCGTCGACATCAACAGGATCGTCCGGATGACCTTCCTCATCGGCGGTGGCATGGCCGGTGTGGCGGGTGCGCTCTATCTGATCTCGTACGAGAACACGCACTACTTTGTCGGATTCCTCTTCGGTATCAAGGCGTTCACCGCGGCGGTCCTGGGTGGCATCGGCAACCTGCGCGGCGCCCTGGTCGGTGGAATCACGCTCGGGCTGGTGGAGAACTACGGAGCCATCTTCTTCGGCTCCGACTGGAAGCACGTGATCTCCTTCACCATCCTCGTCTTGGTCCTGATGTTCCGCCCCACCGGAATCCTCGGTGAATCACTCCAGCAGGCGCGCGCATGAACCAGAAGAATTCCCTGGCAGGTTTCCGTAACGGTCTCGGTCGCTTCGGCGACGCCGTGCACGATCGCTGGCTGAGCACTCCCGGCTGGCAGCGCTGGATCCTGTACGTGTTCCTGATCATCGGGGCACTGCTGCTGCCGTCGGAGAGCCTCGCCCCCATCATGTCGCCCTACACCGACTGGGCTAGCATCCTGTTCTTCCCGATCGGGACGTACGTGGTCCTGGCGATCGGCCTGAACGTGGTGGTCGGCCAGGCGGGTCTGCTCGACCTGGGTTTCGTCGCGTTCTACGCCGTGGGCGGTTACGCGATGGCGCTGATCGGCACCCGGCTGGGCTGGAACTTCTGGCTCATCCTGGTGGTCGGCATCGGGATCTGTGCCCTGTCGGGTCTCACGCTGGGCGCTCCGACGCTGCGGTTGCGCGGTGACTATCTGGCGATCGTCACGCTGGGTTTCGGCGAGATCATTCGTATCACCGCCCGCAACACCGACGAGATCGGTGGCCCGAACGGCATCCGCGGCATTCCGCACCCGCCGAGCATCGAGGACTTCAGTCTCTTCGGGATCAACTTCTCCGAGGTGTTCGGGGTGGATCCGCTCAAGTACGGCGTGCTGGACCCGCGCCCCTACTACTACCTGCTGGTCGCGCTGGCCGTCATCGTGATCATCCTGGTGAAGCGCTGGGAGAAGAGCCGGGTCGGGCGTGCCTGGGCGGCGATCCGTGAGGACGAGGACGCGGCCGAGGTCATGGGCGTGCCGACGTTCCGCTTCAAGATGCTCGCCTTCGCGATCGGTGCCTCCATCGGTGGCGCGATGGGCGTGCTGTGGGCGGCGAAGGCCATCTCGATCAACCCGAACGACTTCCAGTTCCTGCTGTCGGCGACGATCCTGGCCGCGGTGGTCATGGGTGGTTCGGGCAACCTGCCGGGTGTCATGCTGGGCGCCTTCCTGGTGGCCTGGCTGCCCGAGCGGTTCCGTGGTCTGCAGGAGTACCGCATGCTGATCTTCGGTGCGGTGCTGGTGGCGCTGATGATCTTCCGTCCGGAGGGTCTGCTGCCGTCGCGTCAACGCAAGGCGGAGTTGCAGGAGGGAACAGGCGGGATGGGTACGCTCGGGGCCGAGGTCCCCGGGCCCGATTCGCAGGTTGAGGAGGTGGCCTCCAAGTGAGCGCCGAGGTGAATCCGGCCACTGTGACCTCGGAGGTGGCACAGGCGGAGCGGAGCGGTCGCACCATGTTGGAGCTGCGGAACCTCGTGATGCGGTTCGGCGGTGTCACGGCGCTGCGCGAGGTCGACCTGACCATCAAGGAAGGGGAGATCTTCGCGCTCATCGGCCCGAACGGCGCCGGCAAGACCACGGTCTTCAACGTGGTGACCGGGGTCTACCAGCCGACCGAGGGCGAGGTCCGCTTCCTGGACGAGAAGATCAGCGGCGTCAAACGCTTCAAGATCACAAAGCGGGGTATCGCCCGCACGTTCCAGAACATCCGCCTGTTCCACAACATGACGGCCATCGAGAACGTCATGGTGGGCGCGGACGCGCACCACAGGTCGGGCATGGTCAGCGTGGCGCTGGGGCTTCCCTGGCACCGCAAGGCCGAGCGCGAGGGGCGCGCACTGGCGATGGAGTTGCTCGACTTCGTCGGCATCTCGCACCGCGCGCAGGACCACGCCAAGAACCTGCCCTACGGTGACCAGCGCCGTCTGGAGATCGCCCGCGCCCTGGCGACCAACCCGAAGCTGCTGCTGCTGGACGAGCCCGCCGCCGGTATGAACCCGGCGGAGAAGGTGGCGCTGCAGCAGCTGATCCGGGACATCCGCGACGCCGGGCGGACGATTCTGATCATCGAGCACGACATGAGCCTCATCATGGGCATCAGTGACCGCATCGCGGTGCTGGACTTCGGCCAGAAGATCGCCGATGGCCTGCCGGACGAGGTGCGGACCGACCCCCGGGTCGTCGAGGCGTATTTGGGAGCTCCCGCCGATGCTTCTTGAGGTCAAGGACATCCATGTCCACTACGGCAAGATCGAGGCGCTCAAGGGCATCTCGGTCGAGGTGAACGAGGGCGAGATCGTCACGCTCATCGGGGCGAACGGGGCGGGTAAGACCACCACCCTGAAGACGATCTCCGGCCTGCGCCCGCTGTCGTCGGGGAGCATCACCTTCGACGGCAACGACATCAGCAAGATGCCCGGCCACCAGCGGGTCGTCGCGGGTCTGGGGCAGGCGCCCGAGGGCCGGGGCGTGTTCCCGGGCATGACGGTGCAGGACAACCTGCTCATGGGCGCCTACACCCGCTCGGGTGATTTCAGCACCGACCTGGACGAGGTCTACGAGCTCTTCCCTCGCCTGCTGGAGCGCAGGACCCAGATGGGCGGCACGATGTCCGGAGGTGAGCAGCAGATGCTCGCCATCGGCCGCGCGCTGATGGCCAAGCCCAAGCTGCTCCTGCTGGACGAGCCGTCGATGGGTCTGGCGCCGCTGATCGTGCAGCAGATCTTCTCGATCATCGAGGAGATCAACCGCCGGGGCACCACGGTGCTGCTGGTGGAGCAGAACGCCCAGCAGGCGCTGAAGCTGGCCCACCGCGCCTACGTCCTGGAGACCGGGCAGGTGGTCAAGAGCGCACCCGCGGACGAGCTGCTCAACGACCCGGCCGTGCAGGCCGCCTATCTGGGCGGTGGAGCGGCGCACGACCTGGTCGAGGAGGCGGCGGGTGCTCCCGGCTCCGCCTCCGCGCCGGAGGAGCCGACCTGATCGGTGCCTTTCACGGCAGGGCCGGGCCCGCCGCGCGTCGGCGCGGCGGGCCCACCCATGTCGGGGAGGCTCAGGACAGCGGCACCTGCACGCCGTCGGTGGTGCCCCCCACGCCGAGGGGCGGGTCGCCGAACAGCCTGATCGCGGTGACCTTCGCGTCAGCGGGGATGTCGTACCACAGGTCCATTTCGATCCTGACTCCGGCACCGAGCGGGAGCGTGTCCGGCTGCCGCTTGGTGGCCTGCGCGAACCTGTCGATCGTGTGGCCGGTGCCGTCGGCGGTGATGAGCCGCTGCCGTTTGGCGTCGAAGCGTGAGTTGGTGCGCCCGGGGTTCTCCACGAGAATCCGCACGACCACGTACTGGCCCTTGGCCTGCCACTCGGCGTGGCTGCCGAAGAAGCCGCTCAGGCCCTTCTGCAGGCCGATCACCTGGAGCCGGGTGTCGCCGTCGGTCACCGGCGCGGCCCTGATGGGGCTCTCGCCCGGTCGTACCGGGCGCGGCGGGAGCTCGTAGGTCGGGGTGGGGGAGGCGGAGGGGGAGGCGGATGCGGCCGGTCTCCCCGCGGTGCAGCCGGACAGGACGGTGACGGCGAGAACGACACCGGTGAACAGGATCAGGGGGGCGCGCACATCGGGCAACGTAACCGAGTCGGACCCCGAAGTTCAACGACCGGCCCGGCCGGCGTTGACGATCCGGCAAGTGCCCGTATCCCGGTCCGCGGCGGGAGCAGGGTGGATCGGGGTGGGGCTCCTGACACGGTTGTTGTCCGAATTGTGTCATACCGGTGATCTGCACGATTACGCAGGTGATGGAGCATGACCTGCATTGAGGTATCCATAAAAGAAGCGACATTTGACCGTAAGGAGGCCTTTGTGGGCCTGAGTTTTGTTTCCCGTCGTGCGATCACGGTGGGCGCCATGGTCGTCGCCGGTGCGCTCGGCCTCACGGCCTGCGGCGGTGGCGAGACCACCAGCGCGAGCCCGAGCGATGGTGCCTCGGCAAGCGCTCCCGCGGCCGCGGCCGGCCCGCAGGTGATCACCCCCGGCAAGCTGACCACCTGCACCAACCTGCCCTACGAGCCCTTCCAGTTCAAGGAGGGCGAGAAGGTCGTCGGCTTCGACGTCGACATCGTCGACCTGGCGGCCAAGAAGCTCGGCCTGACCCAGGAGATCGTCGACATCGACTTCGCCGTCATCAAGAGTGGTGCGGCGATGGCGGCGGGCAAGTGCGACGTGGCCGCCGCCGGTATGACGATCACCGAGGAGCGCAAGGCCAACATCGACTTCTCCGAGCCCTACTTCGACGCCACGCAGGCACTGCTGGCCAAGAAGGGAGCCGGCGTGGCGACCCTTGACGAGGTCAAGGCCAAGGGCCTCAAGCTCGGCGCCCAGGCCTCGACCACGGGCCTCGACTACGTCAAGGGCAAGGGCCTGGACCCGAAGGAGTTCGCCGACTCTCCCAAGGAGCTGCTCGGCCTGCAGTCCGGCCAGGTCGACGTGATCGTCCAGGACCTTCCCGTCGTCCTGACCTGGCTGAAGAAGCCCGAGATCGCGGAGAAGTTCGAGCTGGTCGCCAGCCTCGACACCGGCGAGCAGTACGGCGTCGGCCTGAAGAAGGGCGCCGACCCGGTCCTGCTCAAGGCGATCAACGACGCGATCACCGAGGCCAAGGCGGACGGCACCTACGAGCAGATCTTCGTCAAGTGGTTCGGTAAGAAGCCCGGGGAGCTCGGCTAACCGATGACGGACCAGTCAACGACGACCGAGCCCACTCCCGGCGGGGGCGCCCCCGCCGGGAGTGGGCTCAGTCCCCGTAAGAGACAGCAGATCAGCCGGGCCGTCCAGTACGTCGTACTGGCGGCCGTGGCCGTCTTCCTGGCCCTGACCATCGAGTGGGGCGAGCTCGGAAAGAACTTCGCCAGGCTCGACGTCGCGGAGAAGACGCTTCCCGAGCTGTTCACGATCGCGCTGAAGAACACCATCATCTACTCGGTCGGTGGCTTCGTCTTCGCCTTCCTGCTCGGTCTGCTGTTCGCGCTGATGCGGATGTCGTCGGTGCGGCCCTACCGGTGGATCGCGATCGCCTACATTGAGATCTTCCGCGGCCTGCCCGCGCTGCTGATCTTCCTGCTCATCCTGTTCCTGCCCCTGGCCCTGAGCGGCTTCCAGGTGCCGGGCGGCACCTACGGCGAGGGCATCCTGGGTCTGACGATCGTCGGTTCGGCCTACATGGCGGAGACGCTCAGGGCGGGCCTCCAGGCGGTGCCCAAGGGGCAGATGGAGGCGGCGCGCTCGCTGGGCATGTCGTACACGCGGGCCATGGTCTCCATCGTCATCCCGCAGGCCGTGCGCATCGTGATCCCGCCGACGACCAACCAGTTCGTCTCCCTGCTCAAGGACTCCTCGCTGGTGCTGTTCCTCGGCGTCTCCGGTGACTACGTCGAGCTCACGAAGTTCGGCAACGACATGGCCTCGACCCATGCCAACGCCACGCCCATCCTGGTCGTGGGCGTGACATACCTTCTGGTCACCATCCCGCTGGGCTATCTCGCGTCCCGGCTGGAGAAGCGCCAGGCGAAGGGACGGTGACTCCGGTGAACCACGCGGTTGAGATCCGTGACCTGCACAAGCGCTTCGGCAAGCTCGAGGTTCTCAAGGGCATCGACTTCGCCGTCGACCCCGGCCAGGTGGTCTGCGTCATCGGCCCCTCGGGGTCGGGAAAGTCCACCCTGCTGCGCTGTGTGAACCTGCTGGAGCAGCCGACGTCGGGCAGGGTGGTCGTCCACGGGGTGGAGCTGACCGACCGCGACGTCGACATCGACGCCGCCCGCCGCGGCATCGGGATGGTCTTCCAGCAGTTCAACCTGTTCCCGCACATGACGGTCCTGCAGAACGTGATGATCTCGCAGCGCCGGGTGCTGAAGCGGGGCAAGGCCGAGGCCGAGAGGATCGCCAGGGAGAACCTGGACAAGGTCGGCATCGGTGAGAAGTGTGACGCCTACCCCGTTCAGCTCTCCGGTGGCCAGCAGCAGCGGGTGGCCATCGCCAGGGCGCTGGCCATGAGCCCGGCGCTGATGCTCTTCGACGAGCCCACCTCGGCGCTCGACCCCGAGCTCGTCGGTGACGTGCTCACGGTCATGCGCAAGCTCGCCGAGGAGGGGATGACGATGCTCGTGGTCACCCACGAGATGGCGTTCGCCCGCGACGTGGCCGACCGGGTGGTCTTCATGGACGGCGGCGTGATCGTGGAGGACGGCCCGGCGGAGCAGGTGATCGGCGCTCCGCGGCACGAGCGCACGAAGACCTTCCTGAGCCGGGTGCTCGACCCGACGCACACGGACATCTGAGTTTCGTCAGTTTCGTACCACAGGGCCCGCACCCGCCCGGTGCGGGCCTTCGCGCGATGAGGGGCGAGGTGGGCCGAGGTCAGGGAGCCCGGGGGAGGCCTTTGGCGCCGTACGGAGCTTCCCCGACCCCGTACGTTTTCTACTCGGCCTCCCCGCGGGCATCGCCGTCACCCACGGTAGCGGAATCGTCGCTCGATGATGGCAAAAAGGCGGCCCGGGTGTGTTCAGGCGTCGCGCAGCATGCAGGTGAGGCGCGCGGTGCACACCTTGCGGCCCCGGTCGTCGGTGATCTCGATGTCGTAGGTGGCGAGGGTACGGCCGCCGTGCAGCCGGGTGGCCACGCCGGTGACCAGACCGGAGGTGGCCGAGCGGTGGTGGGTGGCGTTGATCTCGATGCCCACCGCGATCCGCTCGCGGCCCGCGTGCATCGCCGCGCCGACCGAGCCCAGGGTCTCGGCCAGCACGCACGAGGCGCCGCCGTGCAGCAGGCCGTACGGCTGGCTGTTGCCTTCGACCGGCATCGTGCCGACCACCCGTTCCGGGGTGGCCTCGGTGATCTCGATGCCCATCCGCTCCACCAGCGTGTTCGCGTGGGCGACGCTCATCTGCTCCTGGAGGGACCGGGTCTCGTCGGGGTCGGTCATGGTCAAGGGGACGTCTCCTGTCAGGTGAGTCAGACGTTCTGTCGTACCAGGAGACTAGGCTTTCGCTGTGCCGAAGAACGAAGCGACCCCCACTCGTCCGTGTCTCCTGCTGCTGGATGGGCATTCACTCGCCTATCGGGCCTTCTACGCCCTGCCGGAGGAGAACTTCTCCACCACCACGGGCCAGACGACCAACGCGGTCTACGGGTTCACCTCGATGCTGGTCAACGTGCTCCGCGACGAGCGGCCGACCCACGTGGCGGTCTGCTTCGACCGTTCCGAGCCGACGTTCCGCCACGAGGAGTACGCCGACTACAAGGCGAACCGGAGTGCGAGTCCGGACAGCTTCCGCAGCCAGATGAGCCTGATCCACGAGGTGCTCGACGCGGTGCGCGTGCCGCACCTGTCGCTGGCCGGATACGAGGCCGACGACCTGATCGCCACCCTCGCCACCCGCGCCGCCGAGCAGGGCATGAACGTGCTGATCGTCACCGGCGACCGTGACGCGCTGCAACTCGTCGACGAGCGGGTGACCGTGCTGATGACCCGTGTCGGCATCAGCAACATGACCCGCTTCACCCCCGAGGCGGTCCTGGAGAAGTACGAGCTGACCCCGGCCCAGTATCCCGACTTCGCGGCCATCCGCGGCGACTCCAGCGACAACCTGAAGAACATCCCCGGTGTCGGGGAGAAGACCGCGGCCAAGTGGATCCGCGAGTTCGGCTCGCTGGAGGAGCTGGTCGACCGGGTGGACGAGGTCAAGGGCAAGGTCGGCGACAAGCTCCGCGACCACCTCGACCAGGTGCTGATGAACCGGCGCCTGACCCAGCTGATCCGCGACGTCCCGCTGGAGCAGGAGATCTCCGGGTTGACGGTCGGCGCGGCCGACCGCGACGAGATCAACAAGATCCTCGACACGCTGGAGTTCCGCGGCGAGATCCGCGACCGGCTGTTCAAGACGATCGGCTCGCCCGAGGCGGAGACCGAGGAGGGCTTCGAGGTCGAGGTCGTCACCCTCGGCCCCGACGAGGTGGACCCGTGGCTGCGCGCGCTGCCCGAGGGCCGCGCCGGCCTGGCCTTCAAGGGCACGTACGGCAGCGGCACCGGCCGCGTCGACAGCATCGCCATCGCGGCGGCCGGAGCCGGGGCCGCGTTCATCGACCCGACCACGCTGACCGAGGCCGACGAGGCGGCCCTGCGCGCGTGGCTGGCCGACGCCTCGAAGCCCAAGGCGGTGCACGACGCCAAGGGCCCGATGCTCGCGCTGTGGGCGCAGGGAATGGAGCTGTGCGGCCTCACCTGTGACACCGCGCTCGCCGCCTACCTGGCGACGCCCGGGCAGCGCTCGTTCCCGCTGGAGGACCTCGTGCGGGTCTATCTGCGGCGCGAGCTGCGCGGCGAGGCCGACAACGGCGGCCAGGCCAGCCTCTTCGACGACCAGGACGAGGACGCCGCCCGAGACCTGGCCCTGCGGGCACTGGCGGTCGGCGAGCTCGCCGACGCGCTGGAGGCGTTCCTGGAGCCGCTGGGCGGCATCGGACTGATGCGCGACGTGGAGCTGCCGCTCGTCACCGTGCTGGCCGAGCTGGAGCGGGCCGGCATCGCAGCCGACAAGGAGTATCTCAGCGGCCTGGAGGCCGAGTTCGGCGCCGCGGTCAAGCAGGCGGTCGAGGCGGCGCACGCCTCCGTGGGCGGTGAGCAGTTCAACCTGGGCTCGCCCAAGCAGCTTCAGGAGATCCTGTTCGTCAAGCTCAACCTGCCCAAGACCAAGAGGACCAAGACGGGCTACACCACCGACGCCGGCGCGCTGGCCTGGCTGGCCGCCCAGACCGAGCACGAGCTGCCGACGATCATGCTGCGCCACCGTGACCAGGCCAAGCTGAAGGTCACGGTCGAGGGCCTGATCAAGGAGATCGCCGACGACGGCCGCATCCACACCACGTTCAACCAGATCGTGGCGGCCACCGGCCGGCTCAGCTCGGAGAAGCCCAACCTGCAGAACATCCCGATCCGCACCGCCGAGGGCCGCCGCATCCGGCAGGGCTTCGTGGTCGGCAAGGGCTTCGAGACCCTGCTGACCGCCGACTACAGCCAGATCGAGCTGCGCATCATGGCTCACCTGTCCGGCGACGAGGCCCTGATCGCGTCCTTCGAGTCCGGGCACGACTTCCACAAGGCCACCGCGGCCCGGGTCTTCGACACCGAGCCCGAGCAGGTCACCGGGGAGATGCGGGCCAAGATCAAGGCGATGAACTACGGCCTGGCCTACGGACTGTCCGACTTCGGGCTGTCGGAGCAGCTCAACATCCCCGTCTCCGAGGCCAGAGCGCTCAAGGAGGGGTATTTCGAGGAGTTCGGCGGCGTCCGCGACTTCCTCAACGCGATCGTCGCGCAGGCCAGGAACGACGGCTACACCGAGACGATCATGGGTCGGCGTCGCTACCTGCCCGACCTCAACAGCGACAACCGCCAGCGCCGTGAGATGGCCGAGCGGATGGCGCTCAACGCGCCCATCCAGGGCTCGGCGGCCGACATCATCAAGGTCGCCATGCTCAACGTGCAGGGCGCGCTCAAGGAGGCGGCGCTCGGTTCCCGGATGCTGCTGCAGGTCCATGACGAGCTCGTCTTCGAGGTGGCCCCCGGTGAGCTGGAGACGTTGCGCGAGCTGGTCACGGACCGGATGAACGCCGCCTACGCCCTGCGCGTCCCGCTGGCCGTCTCGGTGGGCGTCGGCCGCACCTGGGAGGACGCCGGACACTGACGCCGGACACCGACGCCGGCGCGGGTCACTGCCACGGGCCGCTGACACGGGCCACCCAGGCCGGGTACCGACCCGCCCCGAGGCGCCGGGGGCCGCCGGGAGCCGCTCACCGGCCGGATGAGGGCCGCCTGCCTGTTCGGCGCCCCGCTGGGCGGTCACCGACGGCCGACTGCTCGGTGCCCCGCTCAGGGCTCCGAGGAGTGTCCTGCCGGGGGAGGGGCGGGCACTGACGGCGCCTCCGAGTGGGCGGTTGACCTCCCCGGGGGGCTGAACTCCGCCGATTGGTCGGGCCTGTCCGAGTCTGTTCTAGGCTGGTGATCCAGTCGATAAGCTCAACGGGCGCGGGAGTGCTGTGCGGAGTCCAATCCCCCTGACGCAGATCATCATGCTCACCAATGTGGTGGTCGTCGCGGTGGCGGTGGTGGTGCTCCTGGTGCTCCCGGCACCACCCGGTCCGCCGGGCGCGGCCGGGGTCTCCGGGACGGGCCGGGTGTCCAGTCCGCCACCGCCGTCCGCGACCCCCTCGCCGACACCTGATCTTCCCTCGGCCGAGCTGCCGCCGCCGGTCACCGCCACGCCGGAGTTCGCGCGGCAGGTGAAGGCCAACGAGGCCGGCATGGTCCCGATCCTGATGTACCACCGGATCATCGGCAAGCGGCTGGCGTCGATCGACCGTACGCCCGCCCAGCTGCGCAAGGAGCTGGAGATGCTCGCCAGGGACGGTTACGTGCCGGTCACCGCGCGGGAGTTCGCCACCGGGAGGATGGACATCCCCGCGGGCAAGTACCCGGTGGTGCTGACCTTCGACGACGGTCATCCCAGCCACTTCGCGCTGGAGGCGGACGGCACCCCGGCCAGGAACACCGCGGTCGGAATCATCTATCAGGTGGCAAAGAAACACCCGGATTTCCGGCCCGTCGCCACTTTCTGGGTCAACCAGCAGCCCTTCGGCTTGCGGAACGCCAAGGATCAGGCGCGGGCCGTGCAGTGGCTTAACTCGCGGGGTTTCGAGGTGGCCAACCACACCTGGGGCCATCCCCACCTGCCGAGCCTGCCCAGGAAGAAGATCGCCGAGCAGCTCGCCCGGGTCGAGCGGCTGCTGAAGCAGCTCGGCGTGCCCCCCTCCGAGACGATGGCGCTGCCGTTCGGCGCGATGCCCCGCAAGAGGTCCACGGTGCAGTCGGGAAGGTGGCAGGGTGTCTCCTACCGGTTCAAGGCCGTCTTCCTGGCCGGTGCCGAGCCGTCGGTCTCGCCGTTCGCCAAGAACTACGACCGGCGATCGGTCCAGCGGATCCAGAGCAATGGTAAAAAAGGCGAGTGCCGGAAATGGTGCTCCCAATACTGGCTGGAGTGGCTGAACAAGCACCCCCGGCAGCGCTACACGGCGGACGGCGACCCCGGGCGCATCTCCGTCCCACGGGCGCTTCGGGGTAGTATCAGGGTTGATCGGAGAGAGATGATCAACGCCTATTAGGCGAGATCGTTATCCTTTCGGCACGCGGGAGCGTAGTGTCGTCGGATTGACCACACCCGTCTGGTCTCATATGCTGATCGCTGCGTTGTGGGCTCGCGCGTGTCTCGGACGGAGTGGGCTCGCGCTCGATCACGCCGATGTGAATTCATTCGGCTGACGGTAAGAAGCCTGCCGCGCGTTCGCCACATCGACATCTGTCCGCGTTCGGAGCAACTCCACACATGACGAGCAGCACTGAGGCCACCTCGAGCACCCCGCAGGTAGCGGTCAACGACATCGGCTCCGAGGAAGAGTTCCTCGCAGCGATCGACCTGACCATCAAGTACTTCAACGACGGCGACATCGTCGAGGGCACCGTCGTCAAGGTCGACCGAGACGAAGTTTTGCTCGACATCGGCTACAAGACCGAGGGCGTCATCCCCTCGCGTGAGCTCTCGATCAAGCACGATGTCGATCCGGCGGATGTCGTCGAGGTTGGCGAGCACGTCGAGGCTCTTGTTCTCCAGAAGGAGGACAAGGAAGGCCGCCTGATCCTGTCCAAGAAGCGCGCTCAGTACGAGCGGGCCTGGGGCACGATCGAGAAGATCAAGGACGAGGACGGCATCGTCACCGGCACCGTCATCGAGGTCGTCAAGGGTGGTCTCATCCTCGACATCGGCCTGCGCGGCTTCCTGCCGGCGTCCCTGGTTGAGATGCGGCGCGTCCGCGACCTCCAGCCTTACGTGGGCCGCGAGCTCGAGGCGAAGATCATCGAGCTCGACAAGAACCGCAACAACGTGGTTCTGTCCCGCCGCGCCTGGCTTGAGCAGACCCAGTCCGAGGTTCGCCAGACGTTCCTCAACACCCTGCAGAAGGGTCAGGTCCGCAAGGGCGTCGTCTCCTCGATCGTCAACTTCGGTGCGTTCGTCGACCTCGGCGGCGTCGACGGTCTGGTTCACGTCTCCGAGCTCTCCTGGAAGCACATCGACCACCCCTCCGAGGTCGTCGAGGTCGGCCAGGAGGTCACCGTCGAGGTGCTCGACGTCGACATGGAGCGCGAGCGCGTCTCCCTGTCGCTCAAGGCGACGCAGGAAGACCCCTGGCAGCAGTTCGCCCGTACCCACCAGATCGGTCAGGTCGTCCCGGGTCGCGTCACCAAGCTGGTGCCGTTCGGTGCGTTCGTCCGCGTCGAGGAGGGCATCGAGGGCCTGGTCCACATCTCCGAGCTGGCCGAGCGCCACGTCGAGATCCCCGAGCAGGTCGTTCAGGTCGGCGACGAGATCTTCGTGAAGATCATCGACATCGACCTGGAGCGTCGCCGGATCTCGCTCTCGCTCAAGCAGGCGAACGAGGGTGCGATCGGCGCCGACGTCGAGTTCGACCCCACGCTGTACGGCATGGCGGCGACCTACGACGAGTCGGGCAACTACATCTACCCCGAGGGCTTCGACTCCGAGACCGGCGAATGGCTCGAGGGCTTCGACAAGCAGCGCGAGGAGTGGGAGCGGCAGTACGCCGAGGCTCAGACCCGCTTCGAGGCTCACAAGAAGCAGGTCGAGGAGGCCCGCAAGGCCGAGGCCGAGGCGGGCGAGGCTGCCCCCACGTCCTACTCCGGCGAGACCCCGTCCTCGGGTGCCGGCAGCTCCACCAGTGGCTCCTCCGCTCCGGCGTCGGGTGCCCTCGCCTCCGACGAGGCTCTCGCGGCCCTGCGCGAGAAGCTCGCGGGCGGCCAGAGCTGACCTGTGCGGTAGAAGTTCCAACGGAAGGGCCCCGCTCCGGCGGGGCCCTTCCCGCGTTCCCGGCGTCTTTTCGGTACGACAAGGCTGTTCGAGCCCTTAGACCCGATGCCTCCCCGCCGACGCGGCGTCTTGGGAACCGCCCTCCGTCGTGTCTCCTGGGTACGACCCGGTGTTCCGCGTAGCCCCGGGCGCTCCTCAGGAGGCCTCTGCGAACCTTGATCGCCCGCTAGGGTAGGTGCCGTGGTCATGATCGAGTGGGCGGAGCCCGAGGACGTAGGCGAGATCCTGACCGTACAGCGCGCCGCCCACGTGGGTGAGGCCCAGCTCTACGGCGATCCATTCATCGCACCCCTGGTGGAGTCGGTCGACCAGGTCCGCAGCGCGGTCGAGACGGCCATCGTGCTCGTCGCCCGGGACCGGACCCGGATCGTGGGCGCGATCCGGGGCCGGATGTCCGGCACGACCTGCCTGGTCGGCCGCCTGGCGGTCGCCCCGGACAGGCAGGGCGCGGGGATCGGCGGCGAGCTGCTGGCGGCACTGCACGACGAGGCCGCCGCGGCACTCGCCTTCGATCTGTTCACCGGGCACCTGTCGGAGGGCAACCAGCGGCTCTACCGCCGTCACGGCTACCGCGAGACCCGCAGGGAGCGGATGAGCGACCACCTGACACTGGTGCACATGCGCAGGGAGCTGTAGGGGCGCTCAGGCGCCCTCCATACGGCAAAACGGCCAAAGGGTCGTATCCGTACGAAAGGGCAACAGAGGCCACCTCAGGCCCGCTACACGGGTGCGCGGGACGGGGGAGACGCCGACCGCCCCGTGTGGGCGGGGGCGTAAGCGGCGAGGTGGCCTTCCCGCGCGGTCGAGGCTCTCGCCCCGGGCCCGCAGTGATGTGCGGACCGCGCTGCCGGTGGGCGGCCCGTACCGCGTATGCTGCGGATCATGTTGAAGGTGGGTCTTACCGGCGGTATCGGGTCGGGCAAGAGCGAGGTCTCCCGGCGGCTGTCCTCCCGAGGCGCCGTGGTCATCGACGCCGACAAGATCGCCCGTGAGGTGGTCGAGCCGGGGACCCCGGGCCTGGCGCGCGTGATCGGGGTCTTCGGCACCGAGATCCTGCACGAGGACGGCTCGCTCAACCGGGAGAGACTCGGCTCGATCGTCTTCGCCGACCCGGAGAAGCTGGCCTCGCTCAACGCCATCGTCCACCCGCTGGTCGGCGCGAGGGTCGCCGAGCTGCAGGAGCAGGCGGCCCCCGGCAGCATCGTGATCTACGACGTCCCGTTGCTGGCGGAGAACAGGCTCGCCCCCATGTACGAGGTGGTGATCGTCGTGGACGCCGCCGACGAGGTGCGGGTGGCCCGGCTGGTCGAGCTGCGCGGCATGAGCGAGCAGGACGCCAGGGCCAGGCTCGCCGCCCAGGCGACCCGCGAGGAGCGCCTGGAGATCGCCGACATCGTGGTACCGAACGAGGGGACCCTGGAGGAACTGGAGGCCAGGATGGACGGCCTCTGGAAGGACCTCACCGCCCGCGCCGCCGCCTGAACGAGGTCGGGGCTGATCCCACCCCGCGTGCGCCGGTGGGATGGTCCGCGGTCTCCGGCCTGGTCGGATCCGGGTGATCTGCGTCGCCCGTGCCACCGACCGAGCACGATCATCCCTCCTGGGCCGGTCCGCCCAGGTGAGGCGTGCGATCATGGCCGATGTGCTGCGACGACTGGGCATCCTGGATTGGATCCGCCTCGGACTGCTGGGCCTCGGACTCCTGTTCGTCGCGACCGGTCTGCTTCCCGTACGGGAGGCGTGGAGCGAGATGGAGCGGATCGCGTCGATCCTGCTCTTCCTGGCCGCCGTGGTCGTCCTCGCGGACCTGGTCAAGGAGGCCGGGCTCTTCGACGCGATCGCGACCCGGCTGGCGACGCTGGGACGGGGAGACCATGCCGCGCTGTTCCTGCTCTGCACGGTCTTCGCGTCGCTGGTCACCGTCTTCCTGAACCTGGACACCACCGCGGTGCTGCTGACGCCCGTCATGCTCGCCCTCGCGGCCAGGACCGGGATCGCCGCGCTGCCGCTGGCCATGACGACACTCTGGCTGGCCAACACCGCCAGCCTGCTGCTGCCGGTCTCGAACCTGACGAACCTGCTGGTCGTGGGGCGGGTCGGGATGTCCGCCCGCGAGTTCGCCGGAAGGCTCTGGTTCCCCCAGCTCGTCGCGATCGCGATCACCATGGTCTTCCTGTGGGTTTTCTTCTGGCGCCGGGGCCGCCGCGGCGCCGACCGCTACGCCCCGCCGATCCCCGAGCCGATCGCGGACCCGGTGCTGTTCCGGACCGCGACCTGGGTGTGCGTACTGTTCATCGCCGCGATCCTGCTGGAACTGCCGATCCAGTTCGCCGCCCTGGCCGGGGCGGCCCTGATGGTCGCCGCCTTCGCCTGGCGCGACCGCGCCAAGCTCACCCTCGCCCTGGTCCCCTGGCAGTTGCTCATCTTCGTGGTGGCTCTGTTCCTGGTGGTGCCCACCCTGAGCCGGCACGGTCTGGCCGCCCTGATGGGCACCCTGATCGGTGCCGACACGGGCGACGGAGCCTATCGGGTGGCGGCCGCCGGCGCGGTGCTGTCCAACCTGATCGACAACCTGCCCGCCTACACCGCGCTGGAGCGGGTCGTCCCCACCGACGATCGGGAACCCCTCCTCGCCCTGCTCATCGGCACCAACGTCGGCCCTGTGATCACTCCGTGGGCCTCCCTGGCCACCCTGCTGTGGTTCGAGTGGTGCCGCCGCAGGGGAGTACGGGTGCCGATGCGCACCTTCGTGCTGACCGGGACCGTACTGGTCGTGGTGGCCGTCCCCGCGACTGTGGCGGCCCTGCTGCTCACTGCCTGAACCGTCAACCGGTCACCCATTCGGTTTCACGGCGACACCAACGAGCGGCCCATGTGGTGGAACCCTACTTGCGGATCGCATTTGAGGGAGCGCTTTTTCCGATCTGAAACTTTCTCATCACGAATTCACACAAGATCGAAGCGTGACTCATGGCGACTCCGGCGTAACCATGGCAACCAGGTGCCGACAAATGCTGACGCCTGTCCGCTCAGGAATAAAGAACACCGAGTGTGCTTCCAGGGAGGTTTCCTCGCCTGCCGGACAAGCGCCGTGACTGGTGATGCCGGTGGTCCTAATTGCGGTCACGTCCACCGAAGTGGTGTATGAGTCGATCTCCGCGTGATCCTGTTTCATCGCTGTGGCAGCCGGCCACAGGGCACCATGACCATGGAGGCCGATCATGGGACGCTATGACGGTGGACACCGCACCGATCTGGACTCCCCGGCTCACGCTCGAACCGCTGGCGGTGGAGCACGCCGCCGAGATGGCCGAGGCACTCTCCGACCCGGCCCTCCACACCTTCATCGGCGGTTCCCCCGCGACCGCCGAGCAACTGCGCGACCGCTACACCCGCATGGTCGCCGGGCCGCCGCCCGGCGGTGACGACGCCTGGCTCAACTGGGTGATCCGCCTGGAGGGCCCGGATCGCCTGGTCGGCTACGTCCAGGCCACCGTGGCCGCCGGCCAGGCGTCCGTGGCCTGGGTCGTCGGCACCCCCTGGCAGGGCAGGGGGATCGCCGGCGAGGCCGCGCTCGCCCTCCTCTCCTGGCTCAGGGAGCACGGCGTCACCGACGTCGTCGCGACGATCCACCCCGACCACAGTGCCTCCTCGGCCCTGGCCCGCCGCCTCGGTCTCGTGCCGACCGATGCCCGGATGGACGGGGAGGTCATCTGGTGCTCCGGGTGACCTCTCTGTCCGGGGTCACCGGCAGCGCCCCCGGCCGGCACGACCAGTGCCGGAAGTCTCCGGTGCGCCGCCACAGGGCATGGGCGGCGCGGATGTTCCACTCAGGGTCGAGGGCCATCGCCTGGGTGGCGCCGGCGCGATAAACCTCCAGGTCGGTGAACTGGAACAGGCCCCACCTGCGCACGCCGGGCTCGGTGCTGTAGATCCACAGGGGGTCGGTGTTGGACAGGCAGTGCGCCAGGGCGACCGCCCCCGAGGGGTCGGCGGTGAACACCTCGCGCAGCCGCCGCTCGACCCGGAAGGCCGGCCACCGGGCGCCGACCTCGAACCCGGCGGAGGTGAGCGCGGACCACGTCTCGTCGTCCGCCATTCCGGTGTTCGCCAGCCCCGTGAAGGTCTGGAAGGCGACCACGCGCATCTTGGTGTACGGGCCGTACCACGCGTCGGCGGGCAGATCCAGGCCGCGCCGTCGCAGCTGTTCCTGCAGCCTTCTGACACATGTGCCGTACGCGCCGACCATGAGCGGGCGCGGGCACTCCTCGACGGCGATACTCCCTTGGGAGAAGGCGGACGAGGAGACGTACGCAGAGCCGCCGGCAACGGCGAGCGGCAGCGCGGTCCCTGCCGCCACCGCGGCGAGCCACCGCCGCCGCCAGGGCGGGCGGGGTGCCGGGCGGGGCGTGACCGCCGGGGAGACGTCGGCCGGTGCGGCCTCGGCGACCGCGAGTCTTCTGCGGGCGGTGACCCACGCGGTGACGGCCTCCGGCCCGCATCCGCACGCACGGGCGTACGCCCGCAGCAGCTCCTCCCGCGGCAGCCGGTCCCTGCGCAGCACGGCCACCAAGGTGCTGTGCGGAAGAACGTCACCCGCCCCCGCCGCGTTGCGCTCCAACTGGCGGAAGGTCAGTCCCGACCACGCACGCAACCGTCGCATCTCACCGACGAACTCCGCCGCGCTCCCCGCGCGCCCTGGGTCGGGCGGCTCCTCCGCTCGCTCGGCCATCGTCCCTTCCCTCCGCCGGTCCGATGAACAGCTCTACCTGCAGGGACAAACCAAACCATAGTGGACCACCCATATGCCTTGCCGCCAAGGAGGCGTCCAGCACAGTGTCGGGCCCAGCACCCGCCGATCACCTCGATGAAGGAGTATCCTTGCGCCGCCGTATCGCCGCCGCTCTCTTCGCCGTCCCGATGCCCCTGGGCGCTGCCGCCGCGGTCACCGCTGTCGCCGCCGGGGAGTGACCCCCTGCTGCTGAGCCCCCGGGGCCCGCGATACCGACCAGGGGATCATCGAAGGTGGCGGGCTCCGGCCTCGCCTCGGACGATGGCGGGCTCATGCCGGCGTCATGCCAGGTGAGTGGGGCGGAGAACCGGCCCGGCGGGTAGCGGGTTCGGGTCCTTGGCCGGGCATCGCGAGGCGTCGTTCCCGGCCGCACTGTTCACCGACACCTGCCCCTCACCTGGCGGGCGCCCCGGCACGCCGCCGCAGGTGCCGGCCGCGATGCCGTCGTTGCAGACGCTGTACGGCGCCGCACGAACGGGGGCCGGCCCCCGGCCACCCCACTCACCCTCGCCGCAGCACCCGGTACGGCGCCGCATGGATGGACGCCCCTGGAGCGGAGTGGAGGTGAACGGGGGCCGTTACCGGCGGAACCCGTACACCACATCCGTGGACTCGACCTGAATCACAGGGGGCACACATGGTAGTCACGGAATTGCAGACAGAGAACCTGGCTCCAGAGGATCGCTTTCCCTCCTGGTTCGAGATGGCGTCGAAGACTCACCTGCCCTCCCGGGTTCGCATCGATGGCGACGCCGATTTTCAGGCTTCGGTGCGGGTGCTGAACCTCGGCGAGGCGCAGGTGTCGGTGCTGACCCATCCGGAGCTGTGGTCGGAGCGGACCGCCAAGCTCGTCCGGCAGTGCGATCCGGAGGTGTACCAGCTCCATCTCATCGTCAGTGGCGGTGGCACGCTGGCGCAGGGCGGCCGGGAAGCCGTGTTCGGCGCCGGGCAGTTCATTCTCATCGACTCCTCTCACCCCTACCGGGCCTGGCGATCGGCGCAGGACGGCAGGAGCGAGACCGTGGTCGTCCAGTTCCCCCGGGCTTCGCTGGGCCTGCGCTCCAGCACCGTCGGCCGGCTTGCCACGGTGCCGTTCTCCGCCCGCGGCGGGATCGGCGCCGTGCTGGCCGGCCACCTGCTTGAACTGATGAGAAACGCCGAAGACTACACCGAGGCCGACACCGCCGCCCTGGGCGGCATCACGCTGGACCTGATCGCGGCCGGCTGCGCCCACCAGCTCGACGCCACCGCCCGCCTGTCGCCCGAGGCGCGGCAGCGGGCCCTGTCGGCCCAGGTCCATCGTTTCATCCGCGACCGCCTCGGCGACCCGGCCCTGACCGCGGACCTCATCGCGGCCGCCCACCAGATCTCCACCCGGCACCTGTACAAGCTGTTCCAGGCACAGGGCATGACGGTCGCGGCCTGGATTCGCCAGTGCCGTCTGGAGCGATGCCGCCGCGACCTGGCCGACCCCGCCTTGGACTCCCGTCCGATCCAGGCCATCGCCACCCGCTGGGGCTTCATCGACGGCGCGCACTTCAGCAGGGTCTTTCGCGCCGCGTACGGCACCTCGCCCCGCGACTACCGGCACCTGGCCCGGCACGACGACGCCGTGCACAGATTGACAAGAACCGCGCAGAAAACGTCAACAACGTCCTGACCGGTTTCCGGCATGATCATGGAACAAAGGTGCCGGAACATCAGCGACCTGTCGACAAGCCTCACCTCGAAGGCTGTGCTCACCCCGTATTTATGGTGATTCTCCTGATATTGCTATGTGAACTTGGCTAAAGGTGAGGCTTGTTTGCTGGTTGCCCCTTAACGAAAAAGGGTGTCAGTGAACAAGTCAGTCAGCGTGGCGAGGCGGTCAAAACCACCTCGTCTTTTCCTGCCTGTGGCGATGGTGCTCACAGTCACGGCATCGGTGCTGGTGGCAGGCGTATCAGCGTCCGCCCAGGCCGATCCGCAACCGACCCCGCCCTCCACACCTTCGACAACCACCTTCCCAGGTCCGGAGGACCCGGACGCGCCGCTGCGTGCGGCGGTCGCGGAGGCCAGGAAGCAGAACAAACCGGTGGCGGTGGAGGCCGCCTTCACCGAGACCTCACGCACCTGGGCGTATCCGGACGGGCATCTGTCCACC
Source organism: Streptosporangium sp. NPDC049644 (assembly GCF_040675205.1). Taxonomy (NCBI): domain Bacteria; kingdom Bacillati; phylum Actinomycetota; class Actinomycetes; order Streptosporangiales; family Streptosporangiaceae; genus Streptosporangium; species Streptosporangium sp. NPDC049644. Next base: position 29,813 of record NZ_JBFAOJ010000006.1, read on the forward strand.
CAGTCCTACAACGGCCCTGCCCAACTGCGGCAGGCGGACGGCTCCTGGGCGTGGATCGACACCACGCTCGTCGAAGAGAACGGCGTGCTCAAGCCGCGTCTGGCCAAGGCCAATCTGCGGCTGTCGGCCGGGGGAGCCGCACCGTTCGCCACCATGCGGCTGGGCCGTACGGACAGCTTCGGCCTGTCCTGGCCCACAGCGCTGCCGAAGCCGCAGGTTAACGGTAACGTGGCCACCTACGCCGGCGCCGCCGGCCCGTCGGCGGACCTGGTGGTGACCGCGCTACCGACCGGCTTCCGGCACGATGTGGTGCTGCGCGAGCGGCCGAGCGGGCCGGTGGAGTTACGGCTGCCGGTGCACGCCCCGGGGCTCACGCTTCGTGAGACGAAGTCCGGCATGCTCACCTTGTCAGCGGGTAAAGGCCGCAAGGTGGCCTCCGCTCCCGCGCCACGCATGTGGGACGCGACCGCCGCCAAAGCCGACGCCAGGCAGCCGGGCCGGGAAGCCAAGGTCGACACCGAGGTGAGGACCGAGAACGGCGGCACCGTGCTGGTGCTCAAACCGGACCCGAAGTGGCTGGCCGACCCGGCCACCCGGTATCCGGTGCGGGTGGACCCCACCACCACGCTCGGGGTGACGCAGGAGGTGTCGGTCAAGTCCCCCGTCTACCAGCAGGGGCCGGGGCTGGTCTCCAGATCCAACCACAGAAGCTGCCCGACGCCAGGCAACTGCAGCTACCCCAACGAGCAGGCCACCCGCGCACTCCTGGCGTTCGACACCGCCGCCATCACCGGCCGCCATGTGGTCAAGGCGACCATGCAGCTGTACTTGAACGGCAACGCCACGTGCGGCACCCTGCAGTCGGTCGCGGCCCATCGGATCACCGAGGCGTGGGTCGCCGATGACACCTTCTGGGAGAACCAGCCGGCCACCAGCCCCAATGAACGCTCCTCGCTCGACCCGTGCGCCCAGGTCACCACAGACGGCGCGGTCTGGAGCTGGGATCTGACCACGATGACCCGCGCCTGGGCCTCCGGCACCCCCAACCACGGCCTGCAACTGCGGCTGGGCAGCGAGCTCCCGGTCCCCAGGGACACCGGAGAGAGCTACTCCTTCTGGGCCCAGCTGTGGGGCGGCCCGAAGGTGCCCAAGCTGAGCGTGGACTGGGTACTGCCGCCGGTGATCCCCACCGTCTCCGCCGAGTCGATCGACTCCATAGTCGGCAACGACGCCATCGCCCGCAGCACCAACGTCAAGGTCACCTACAAGTCCAGCGTCCCGGAGACGGCCAACCTGGACTACACCGTCACCGTCAACGACTCGACCATGGCGCCCCCGGCCACGCAACTGCCCGTCGGGGAGGCGGCCTGGTGGAAGCTGGACGAGACCTCCGGCACCAGCGCCGCCGACACCACCGGCAAGGGCTTCAACGCCACTCTGAGCGGCACCTACAGCCGCATCCCCGGCCAGCTCGGCCAGGCGGTCAAGCTGTCCCCCGGCGGTCTGATCCGCACGAACAACCCCGTCCTGAACACCAACCAGAGCTACACGGTCACCGCCTGGGCCCGGCTCGACAGCGGCGCCGCCGACCAGGCCGTGTTCTCCCAGAGAGGCACCAACCAGCCCGCCTTCAGCCTCGGCTACCTCACGTCCAACGCCGCCGAGCTGGACCAGCGCTGGATCTTCAATGTGATGGACAGCGACAGCGCCACCGCCGTCGATCCCATCCCCATCGGGTCGAAGAAGCTGGCGAGCGTCGGTCGCTGGACCCATCTCGCGGCGCAGTACGACGCGACCGCGTACAAGATGCGCCTGTACGTCGACGGTGAACTCAACGCCGAACGCGACCACACCGTCACCTGGAACGGCCGTGGCGCCTTCGAACTCGGCCGCGGCAGCCTCTTCGGTGAGGAGGGCACCACCTTCGACGGTGCCATCGACGACGTGCACACCTACCAGCGCGTCCTGACCGGTGACGAGATCCGTGCCCTGGTCGGCGTGCCCGGCACCACCACCCACAACGACATCCCCTCCGGTCAACCGCTGGACAAGGTCTTCACCCTCGACAACCCGGCCAGCTTCAAGTTCGTCGTCAAGGCCTGCCGCAGCGGCGTCACCCCGCCCTCCTGCAACGAGAGCCCGGCCTACCGCATCACCAGCGACGCCCCGACACTGCCCTCCGACACCGAGACCGGCATGGCCGACCCCGAACAGCCGATCCTGTCCGGCATGGTCAACCGCCCATCCGGCCGCGCGGTGACCGCCAAGTACTACCTCTACGACAGCAACGGGCTACCGGTCGGCTCCGCCCCCCTCGGCACCCGCACCGTCAACGGCGGCGAACGCGCCTCCTTCCAACTCCCGGCCAACACCGTGCAAGCCGGCAGCACCTACAAGTGGCAGATGACCGCCTGCGTCACCGGCCCGCAGGACGGGGGCGACCCCGGCACCGACCCCACCCCGACCCCGACACCCACCCCGACCCCGACACCCACCCCGACTCCGACACCCACCCCGACACCCACCCCGACTCCGACCCCGACGCCTGCCGGACTGGTGGCGGCCTACGGCATGAACGAAGGCACCGGCACCGCCATCACCGACGCGACCGGCACCAACAACGGCACCGCAAGCGGCACCACGTGGACCACCGGCAAATTCGGCCAGGCCCTGTCCTTCAACGGCACCACCAGCTGGGTCACTGTCAACAGCTCCCCCTCCCTGCGGCTGACCAACGCGCTGACCCTGTCGGCCTGGGTCAGGCCCACCGCGCTGGACGGCTGGCGCACCGTCATCGCCAAGGACCACAACGGTTTCAACGACCTGTCCTACAGCCTGTACGCCACCACCGAAGGAACCCCCACCGGCTGGTTCACCATCGACGACGTACCTGAAGTCGTCACCGCGACCACCGCCCTGACCACCAACACCTGGGCCCACCTCGCCGTCACCTACAACGGCAGCACCGCCCGCCTCTACCGCAACGGCACCCAAATCGGCCAGACCACCTTCACCGGCTCGATCACCAACGACGCCGGAAAGCTCCACATCGGCGGCAACACCGCCTACGGCGAATATTTCAAGGGCGCCATCGACGACGTCCGCATCTACAACCGCGCCCAGACCGCCGCCGAGATCACCACCGACATGAACACCCCCCTCGGCGGCACCACACCCTCAGCTGCCGTGTCGAAGACGACGACCAGCGCCACCACATCAGACGATTCAGGCATCGAAGAAGTCTGCACCCCCAAGACCGCCCCCGCTTCCTTCACCACACCCGGTACACCGCCGCCGCCCCCCACCGAAGACATCCGGCACCTGACACTGGGCAAGGACAGCTTCGTCATCAAAACCGCCAAGGTCGACCCGACCGCCTGTGACGGTTCGCCCTGTACGGTGACGGACTCGACCGTCATGCAGATCGGCGGTAGCGGTGTTGACAAGACCGCAGCGGTGATCGCATTCCGGCTGGACGAGCTTCCGGACGGTGCGGCCGTATCGGAGGGCATACTCAAGATGGGCACCCCGGTCTGCGCCGGAGGTGTGTGCCCTGCGGACGCGGCAATCACCGCCACACCGCTGAGGAGCCCGGTCACCGGTGACAGTAAGGGCTCGGATTTGGCGGCTGACGCCGACACCAGTGCCACGCCGTTGTCTCTGCCGTTGAACACTCCGCAGGCCGACATCGCAGGCAGCGAGTACCAATGGATCCTGCTCACCTCCAACACCGACGCGACGATAACCTTCGGCGACACGGCAGCCACCGAGCAACCGACGCTTTCCCTCACCTATCTGCTCGCCGGCCCACCCAGCAGGGTGCTCAATCTCACCGCATCCGGCGGCGACGGCAGCGCTATAGCCAGTTGGGGGATACCGGAATCCAACGGCAGCGTTGCGATGCTGGACGGCTACGACATCGAGGTCGCCAATAGCAGCGGCACCGTGGTGAAGACTCTCGACGTCAAAGAGCCGTACGGGGCAATCACCGGGCTGACGAACGGGGAATCCCACACGGTAAAGGTTCGCGCCAAGACCGCATTCGGACAGAGTGACTGGGAGGCGACGACGGTCACGCCGAAGGCCGTGCCGCCACCGCCGGTCAAGGACGCGACCCAACCGTGCATCCCGTTCCTGGACGGCGAGCAGCCGCAGACCAAGGCCGCCGCCGAAGAGTCAGGGGCGGCGGAGTACATCCAGCGGGTCAAGGCCTACTACCAGGCGCAGGACGCTGTACTGGAGGGGCGGGCTGCGACGATCTGGGACGTGTCAGGTGTGACCCCTGATGCGCCGAGCACCGCGAAGTTGTCGCTGCTGAACACGGCCCTTGCGCAGTACGACGCCAGCATGGAGCAGATGGAAGAGACACGCAGCGACTCCAGTGTCACGCTGGACGACGTGGTTATTCAGCCCGGTCCGGGGGGATCGGTTCACGTTGTCGCCTCCGTCACGCGGGCCTGGACTCAAACCTCGCCAGCCCCTGGTTCAGGGGCGAGGGCCAGCACGAAGGGTGTCGTCCATCCGATCGAGTCCACCATCTCGATTCACGTGTTCGACCGGTGCGGCAACATGACCGAGATTCAGGCCCCAATGCCGAAATATCAGGATGGAACAGACGGTTACGACCGCTGCGCTGGGTTCGTCGACCCGGGCGGCGGCGAACACGAGGTGTGTGAAGACTCGGCAGGTGGTGCCGGCGGGAGCGCAGGGCCGGTGGGACCGGAGGGATGGGGCGCCCTCAGAGTCTGCTCTGGTGCCGCCTGTAGGTCGGATATCTTCGGCTGGAACTATGTAACGAAGGGGCTCCCGTTTGAGGCCGGCGGCGTCCTCAGATGGCAATACGAAAACACCATACTTCCTCTTCAGGTGAAGGAATGGAGCGTGTACACAGAGGTCAAACCATCGGGGTCGTTCGGCAAGAGCAAGGTCGACAAGCTGATCCTCGATAATCTTCAGCTGAAAGTCGATACGAGCTTGACGTTCAGATCCCCACTCTGGTCTCCCTCCATCTCGTGGCCTCCCGGGATGGGCATCGCGCAAAGCGACACAACCGGCACTCTCTCCTACGACGGCCCGACCGGTGTGAAACGGCTGCTCCCGGAGCCTCTCAGGCCGTTCTCCCTAACATGCGGAAATCTGTTCTGCGATGGGTTTAGCGGGGTCAAGCATACAGTGAGGGGAACGCTCAAGGTTCTTGCGTTGTGCAAGAATGGCGCCACCAAACCGTCGCACTGCACCAGTCGAGACAAGACGATTTCGATCAATGAGTTCGGTGGAAAATTCTGGTGGGCTAAAACCGTGTGGCCTTATAACTACGACGACAGGATTAATGGGTAAGTCTGGCGCTGCGCATCGTGCGCCCTCATTGAGGCGATGGGCGCGAGCGCGATCGGCCACGCGGTTCACCGGACGATAAGAGATGGCCGGGGGTGTGGGTAGCCCACACCCCCGGCCACCTGTGGCGCGTGGATTTAAACGCGGCGCGAGGGAAAGTCTGTGGCTTCATTGCCACCTTACATAGCCATGACCTGGTGCTTGAACTGCTTGCAAAGCCGGAGGTCCGCACCATTCACATCGTTGAGCGCGGGCGACGGCCCGAGTGAGTTGTACCTATGGGAAGCCGCACCATATCAAAACGGCACCCGACCGTTGGGACGGTCGGGTGCATGCGGTTTTCAGGCGAGAGTGGGTCTCTGAGCAGGAATTTGAGATCCGGCCGCGAAGAGAGGTCCGGCTGGTCAGTCGAAGTGGCCTGACTTCACGGCGGTGAGGAAGGTGTGCCATTCGGTCGGGGTGAAGGTGAGGGCTGGGCCGGTGGGGTTTTTGCTGTCGCGGATGGCGATGGTTCGGGGGAGGTGGGCGACTTCGACGCAGTTTCCGCCGCTCTCGCCGCTGAGGGAGCTCTTCTTCCAGGTGGCCTTGGAGAGGTCGAGGCCGGTCAGATCTGTCGCTTCCATTGGTCCCTCGCTTCTTTGATCATTTCTAGCGACTGGCTGGGACGAAGTGCCTCTGTTCGGATCCTGTCATATCTATCCCAGACGACACTTACCAGACTGTGTTCCGCTGAAACTTCGCCTTCTCCCGCCGACTCTATGGAGACGGCGGTCGGCGCGTCCGAGAGTTCGGCGAGAACGAATCCGGACAGCAGTCCTGTCGTGCAGGAGGTGTCGTGGGGAACGATCTGCACCTTTACGTTCCGCCAGTCGGCGGCGGAGGCGAGATGGTCGAGTTGCTCGTACATGACCTCCGGACCTCCCATAGGGCGGCGGAGCACCCACTCGTCGAGAAGCGCCCACAGGATGGTCGGAGTCTCCCTTTTGAAGATCAGCTGTCGTCGGATGCGAGCGCTGACCTGGTTTTCGACCTCCTGCTCGGAGGCTGCCAGGCCGCCACGGACAACGGCTCGTGCGTAGTTCTCCGTCTGGAGCAGGCCGGGGACCAGGAGCGGGTCCCAGCAGCGCAGCACGCGGGCCCGGGGTTCGATCTCCTCGGACCATCTGAGGAACCAGCGTGGCCCGGTGGGGGCGGTGATGTTCCGGCAGAGGTGGGTGAAGTGGTCATCCGTCTTGAAGAACCTGTCGCAGCGGGCCGCCAGGTCAAGGCTGGGGTTCCGGTTGCCGATCTCGATGTGGCCGATGAGCGACGATGAGACGCCCAGGTGAGTGCCGAGCCGGGTCTGTGACAGGCCCGCCTCCTTGCGGGCCCGCGCCAGCTCGCGGCCGAAGCGCTGGGCCGGTGTCAGGCGCGGGTCGAGGTCGTTTCCCATTTCACCTCTCCAACGTTTTGATGACGTCGGCCGTCAAATAAATGACAAATGGCTACACCATATGTAGAGGGCCGTCGTTCATTTGTCGGTCGATTCTTTCTGTAATGGCAGCCTAACTCTGCGCACTCTATGGTGCCAAGCCTTTATCCGGGCGATGTCAAGGAACTAAATGGACAATTCGCCTGGTTAACGGAGACATTGTGACAGGCGTTTTCTGGGCGCCTGGCACCTCGCAGGAATGGCGGTGGTCCAATGGGTGCCGAAGCGGTTCCCGCGCTCGGTCTGCTGGGCAGTGTCGAACTGCCCGGGGTGGCCGAGTCGGTCGGCACGGCCCGGCGATATGTCAGGGGAGTGCTGGAGAAGTCAGGTCTGCGGGATACCTACGACGCGGAGCTTCTGGTCAGCGAGCTGGTGTCGAACGCGGTGCGGCATTCGGAGTCGGGACGAGCCGGCGGGCTGGTGACGGTCGTGGTGGCGAACTGCGGGGAGACCGTTCAGATAGCGGTGGGCGACAGCGGCTCCGCCACGTGCGCTCCCAGGGCGCCGGCCGAACCGGACGAGGACGCCGAGGATGGCCGTGGGCTCTGGCTGGTCAGCGAGGTCGCCCTGTCCTGGGGTTGGTACGAGGGCGCGGTGGGGCGGATCGTCTGGTTCCGGCTGGCGCGGCGATGACCGGCGTGCCGGCCCCCGGGGAGATGGCCGCCCTGATCGCCCGGTACGGCGGTCAGTGGCTCATCTCCGAGGCGGCCGGAGGCGGCTACTACGCGGTCCGCCGCCACAGCCTGTCCGAGGAGGGCGGCCTGTCCAACGTGATGTGCACGACCACCCTCGGCGAAATGGCCCGCCGCCTGGCAGCCGAGAGTAGGCGCGAGAATCGGCCACCGGGACAGTCGTTCGCGGGCTGAGGTTCGGCGGTCGAGCAGACCATTGTTTCAATCAATCGCGAGGCGTCATGCTGAGGCGATCATAAGTATTGAGATTCTCCGGAGATCCCGCCGGTCCACCTGCCGCCCCGGCAGGGATGACTCGCCTTCCGGTCTTCTCGAAAGTCCCAGAACTTATGATCGGCTCAGTATGTTGACGACCGCCCGCGCCGCCGTCCTTTCCTCAAGCGAGGAAACTGGGTAATCCATATTCCTGTCGGGGGAGCGAATCAATGCCCCGGACCGCTTCGAGGAATGGCGACGGTGTTCGGGGCCGGGGCGGGAGGCTCGCCGCCGGTCCTGTGTTCCGCACGTGATCCCGATTGGCCTGGGGCGATTACCCGCTGTATGGCTGCCGAACTGGGACGACGCGGCACGCGCGGAAAACGGGGCTAGTCGGGGCAGCGGTCAGGCCGGACATGAGGGGGAGCTCAGGTCGGGGAACAGGAGCGCCACCTTCCCGCCTGCCGGGCGTTGCCGCGGCAGCCGCGGGCCGTCGACGTACTGTGTGCCGCCGTCCTCCGTGATCTGTACGGTCTGCACACCGCTTCCGAGCAGCGGCTGTTCGTTCTCGTCGACCCACTGGTAGCGCGTCGTCCCCTTGCCGGAAGTGATCTTGGCCCGCAGCGGGGTCGAGAGGGCCGGACCGCACGCGCCGTCGTAGTTCAGCTCGCTCACGGTGGCGATGTCGACGGGCGGGGCCGCGCAGGTCGTCACGCTGCTTCGATTCGGGCCGCGGTGCGAGGCGGGTGCGGTGACGGCGAGGTGGTGGTTGGTCGAACCCGTGCGCGTGCGGAGCAGGACGCCGATGATCTCGCGGGATCCCGGGCCGTCGAAGACGAGTGGCCGGGGCTCGTTGCCCGGCACAGCCCGGTGTAGGTGGGATCGGCCTGGACGCTGTGGACGGCCGGCTGCCTCTCCGCGGCGACCGCCTGGGCGGGGGCACCCCGCTGTCGCATGCTCGCCCACGGCGCTGGGAAGCGGCTTGTGGATTACTGGAAAGGCCGGAATACGGGGTTCAGGACAGGCGGTCCGGGTCGCCTTCGCAGGTGGTGGCCTGGCCGCCGCTTCGTGGGCGACGGCGCGAGCCGGGAACCGGTCGGCGGGGTCTTCATTCACGTACAAGTGAGCAACAAGCGGCGGTTGAGACCTTGGTCTGGCCTCGGGGGTGTCCAAGGAGGATTCATGCGCTTACGAAGATCGTTGCTGGCCGCGGCGATCGCGCTGCTCGCTCTGCTCTGCCTGCCCGCCCTGCCGGCCCAGGCGTACCCGGTACAGGGCGACCTGCCCTGGTCGGTGCTGCTGTGCAAGTTCGCCGACCGTCCGGAGGGGCCCAGGCCTCCGCAGTTCTTCCGGGAGCTGTTCACCGACGCGGGCAAGGGCCTCGGCGGGTTCGCCGACCACCTGGCCGATCAGTCGGGCGGCCGGACGGGCATGGCGGGATCTGTGGTGAAGGGCTGGTACACGATGCCCGTCACGGTCGAGCAGGCCAAGGCCAAGAGCCGACGGGTCCTGCGCCCGGCGGGTTAGCGGCACCCGCCCGCCCCCATCGGATGTCGTCGGGCAGTCGTGCGTCACAGCAAAGCGGAGACATCGTGACAGGCGTTCTTCGAGCGACTGGCACCTTGCAGGAATGGTGATGATCCAATGAGTGCCGAAGCGGTTTCCGCGCTCGACCTGCTGGGCAGTGTCGAACTGCCCGGGGTGGCCGGGTCGATCTGTACGGCCCGGCGATATGTCAGAGGCGTGCTGAGGAGATCAGGTCAGCGGGATACCTACGACGCGGAACTTCTGGTCAGTGAACTCGTGTCGAACGCGGTGCGGCATTCGGAGTCGGGACGCGCCGGCGGGCTGGTGACGGTCGTGGTGGCGAACTGCGGGGAGAGCGTCCAGATAGCGGTGGCCGACAGCGGGTCCGCCACCTGTGCCCCCAAAATTCCGCCCGGGCCGGACGAGGGCGCGGAGGGCGGCCGTGGGCTCTGGCTGGTTCGCGAGCTGTCCCTGTCGTGGGGGTGGCACGAGGGCACGGCGGGCCGGATCGTCTGGTTCCAACTGGCGCGACGATGACCGGCCTGCCGGTCCCCGGACGCGGGCGATCGTGGTTTTCGCGGGTGGCCCGGCCACCTTGGAACAGTTGGAATGGAGATACCTTGTCGATTCACATTGATCCGCTGGCCGATCCCAGTCCGGGCGCGTCCGGCCGCCGCCTGGTGTGGCTGGCCTCCGACGGCGACGGAGTCCCGGTGGGATCGGCGTTTCTGCGCCTGTTCGACCGTGAGGGGCAGGACCATCTGGCCGAGCTGGAGCTGAACGTGCATCCCGCGGAGCGGCGCAAGGGTGTCGGCTCCGAGTTGCTGGCGCGGACGATTGCGGGCGCCGGGCGGGAAGGGCGGCGCTGTGTGCTCGCCCAGGTTCGGGCCGATACGCCGGGTGACCGGTTCCTGGCGGCCAGGGGGTTCAGGAGGGTGCTCGCCCTGACGTACGCCAGGCTGGTGCCGGCCCACGCCATCGTAGACACGGTCGCCGACCGGCCGCACCCCGGGTACCGGCTGCGGTCCTGGGACGGGACGGTGCCGGACGAACTGGCCGACACCTTCGCCGCCTCTCGCCGGGCCATGGACGACATGCCGATGGACGACGCCGACTACGGTGTCGTGGTCTGGGACGTCGAGCGGGTCAGGGCGGCCGCCCGGGCCATCGAGGACCGCGGCGAGTCGCTTCACACGGTCGTGGCCATCGACGAGTCCGACGGCTCGATCGCCGGGTTCACCGAGCTGGTCGTTCCCGGCGACGGCAAGGGGGACGGCCAGCACTACGGCACGGGAGTCCTGCCGGAACACCGCGGACACGGCCTGGCCAGGTGGATGAAGGCCGAGGCGATCCGGCAGGCCCGTGAACGCTATCCGGACCTGGGCGGGCTGCTGGCGGACACGGCCGACAGCAACACCCACATGCGGGCCGTCAACGACTCGCTCGGCTACCGGCCCACCCACCGGACATTCCAGTACCAGCTGGATCTGTGACAGCCCCGGCGTGCGGTGGGTGAGCACGAGCTCCCCTTCCGCCGAACGGGGCCGCCGGCTGACAGAGCGGGAGACGAAGCGGCCCGGTCACCGGGTAGGCGGTGACCGGGCCGAGACGGCAACGCGAGAAAGGTCAGAACCAGCCGCGCTTCTGGGCCATGGCCTGGAGGCCGGCGCGCAGCGACTGCTCGACCTGGCCCGGGTGGTCGTTGTAGTGGATGGTGAAGCGGCTGTAGCTGTCGTGGCTGGAGGACAGGAAGCCGCCGCGCTTGTCGGCCTCCAGGATGACGTCCATCGCCTGGGGGCCGGCGATGAAGGTGAGCTCCAGCTCGTTGAAGTGGCGGTGGTACTCGCCGCCCGCGTAGTACTCGATCTCCTGGAAGAACGGCATCCGCGAGCCGTGCAGGGTGCCCCGCTCCAGGTCGGCCTTCTTGAAGCGGAAGCCCATTCGGTCCAGCGCGCCGAGCAGGTGGTCCTGGGCGGGCAGCGGGTTGACGAACAGCGGGTCGAGGTCGCCCTTGTCGAGCGCGCCGGCCAGGGCGAGCTCGGTGGAGACGCCGAGCTGCATGCCGCGCAGCGGGTGGCCGCCGATGGCGCTGATCGGGGTCTCCCAGGGGACCTGGATCTGGAAGGGGGCCGACTGCGGGGCGCCCGCGGCCAGGTGGAACGGCCCGGTGATCTGCTGGCGCAGGAAGCTGTAGGTCGACTTGTACTCGTTGTCGCCGCTCTCGACCTCGACGACCGCGGTGAAGTCGATGAAGATGCCCTCGACCCGGTAGTCGGAGCCGCCACCGCGGAAGTTGACCTGCCCGCGCAGCACCTCGCCGGGCCGTACGTGCGAGTTCTGCAGGACCGTGTCGACCTCGACACCCGCCCCGAACGCGGCCATCAGCTTACGGAACACCATCTTGACTCCAGGTTTTCTCAGGGGATTTGGTTCGGCGGGGCGACCTGGCCGTTGCCGCCGCCCAACTGGGGCAGGAGCTGGGCCAGAAGCAGGGTGGACAGCGCGGAGGTGTCGCCGGAGGCGCCGGTGGTGCGGACGACGACGGGACGAGGTGCGCTCTCCGCGAGTTTGGCGCCCACGTCGAGCCTGCGGCGGGCCAGCTCGTACTGGAGCACGGCGCGGTTGTCGCGGTAGGAGTCGGCCAGCCTGCGCAGCCCCTTCGCCTCGTTCTCGGCGGAGGTGAGCTCGGCCCGGCCCCTGGCCTCGATCTCCCAGCGCACCCGCTGCGCCTCGGTCTCGTGCTCCTCCAGCATGCGGGCGACGTCCTTACGCGCCGTGTTGGCGGCGGCGCGCACCTCGACGATACGCGCGTCCCGCGTCTTCTTGGCGCGTTCGATCTCCATCAGCAGGGTGTCGATCCTGCGCTTGCGGGTGAGCTCCCACTCGCGCTCGAAGGCCGACAGCTCCTTGGCGACCTTCTCCCGGGTGGCCAGGTGCTGCTGGTACTGGTCGGGCAGCTGCACGTCGGGGATGTTGGCGCCGGTGATCCGCACGCCGTACCGGCCGAGCTGGCGGGTGAGGAGTTCCTGCATGTCGCCGACGTCGGAGCCGCGCAGGTCGTAGGCGCGTTCGGTGCGCACCAGGCGGCTGCGCTGGCGGATGGCGTCCTGTACGGCGCTGCTGAGCACCAGGTCGAAGTTGCCGGCGCCGATCGTACGGACGAAGGCCACCGGGTCGACGATGCGGAACTTCAGGAAGAACTCGATCGACTTGAGCGGGACGTTCTCCGCGGTCGGGCAGGCCACGATCGGCGCGGAGTAGGGGATCTCGGTGGAGGTGTCCACCACCGCGTCCACCCGGTCCCACGGCAGCCACAGGTAGTGGCGGCCGGGAGGCAGGGTGCCGACGATCGCGCCCCACCGGCTGCGCACGCCGGTGGTGCCCTCCTCGATCTCGATGATCGCCCGGCGCCAGAGCCAGATCAGCGCCACCACCAGGAAGAACACCGCGCCGACCGCGGCCAGCAGGGAGAACACCCCGTCGGCCAGCGCGGCGGTGCCCGCCAGGTAGAGGGCGAAGAACAGCAGTGTCACCCAGGCGAAGCCGCGCCGGTCCTTGGGGATCACCACCGGGACCAGCTGGCCCGACTCGCCGCCGCGCAGCAGCTGGCGGATCTCCGACCAGGAGGCCAGAGATTCCTTGATCTTGGAGAATTCTCCGTTGCTCACTGGGTCCTCACCGCTCCTCGTTCGCCTCGTGGTCCGTTCCGGTGCACGTCAGTCCTCGTCTCGTACCGGAGCGGCGACGTCGGCGGGGGGGTTGAGCAGGGCGGTGATCTCCGCCCCGCGCTCCTCGACGCGGCCGCCGATCTCGGCCATCCGGGCCCTGATCGCGGCCATGTCCGCCTCGGAGAACAGCTGCGCCTCGCGGCTGCCGACCAGCTGCCTGGCCAGCGCGAGCAGGTCGAGGTCGACGTCCTCGCCGACCTGCACCAGGCGCGGCAGGTGCGAGGCGACGGACTCCAGCTTGTCGAGCAGGTCCTGCTGGAACCGGTAGTCGAGGATCTCCGGCGCCTCGGCGGCGCTCAGCGCGCGGATGTCCAGCGCCTGGGCCTCCAGCAGCGCCGCGTTGGCCTTGGCGGTGGACTCCGCCTCCACCAGCCGCTGGCTCGCCTGGGCCTTCGCCTGGTGCGAGGCGCGTTCCAGCGCGGTGTCCATCCGGGCCTGGTATCCGGCGATCTCGGCGTGGATGGCCGACAGCTGCTCCTGCAGCCCGGCCAGCTCCTTGATCAGGTCACCCTCGTTCTGCTCCTTGCGCAGCTGGAGCTCGTACTCGTAGGTGTACGCCTCCTTCGCGACCCTGATCATCTCGGGGGCGGCGAGGTCCATCCGGTACTCCTGGCTGGACGGCTCGGCGTGCGTGATGTTGACGTCGGTGAGCCGTACGGCGGGCAGGAACTGCTGGTTGAGGTTGTCCAGCATGCCCATCGTGCTCTCGCCGACCAGGTCGTAGATCTCCTCGGCGCGCTGGGAGTAGATCAGCGAGCGGGTGACCTCGCTGATGGCGTTCTGCAGCTTGGCCTGGAAGCCGCTGACCGAGCCGAGCACGAAGATGAACTCGGCCGGGTCCTCGATCCGGAACTGCAGGAACAGGTCGACGCTGGCCTTGACGCCCTGCTGGGTGGGAGCCTCGCGGATGGGCGCGTTGAAGGGGTACTCGCGGGTGGTGTTGACGATGTAGCTGACCCGTTTCCACGGGTTGAACAGCGTCACCCGGCCCGGCTCGGCGATCTGCACGAGCTTGCCGAACTTGGTGATCAGGGCCTTGCAGCCCTCGGGCACCATGACCACGCTCCTGCGCCACCACAGGAACACCGCGGCCAGCACCAGCACGGCCCAGTAGTGCGGGCCGAACAGCACCCGTGCCCCGTCCGGGAGGCCGGTGGCGACCAGCCCGACCAGGCCGAGGCCGGCCAGCACCACCAGCGGGATGATCACCTTGGCGGCACCGCTCTTGGGGATGACCACGGGGGAGATGACGTGGACGGACTCGCCGTGCTGGCCCTTGCCGCCGAAGCTCCGGTTGACGATCTCGCCCGCCTCGTTGAGCGGCGCGCTGCGGGCCTCGATGACCGTGCCCGGGGAGGCGCCCTGGTCACGGGCGGCCGCGAAGTCGGAGGGGTTGAGCGCGAAGCCCGCGTTCCCCGAGCCTCCGGAGTCACCCGGTCCACCGTTGGGCTGCCCTGTCATCTGGCCCGCGAACTGTCCGACGGCCTGCCCGACCACCTGGCGCATGTCGCCGCCCTGCCCTATCGTCTGGGCCGCGGCCCTCGCGTACTGCATGGCTTCTCTTGGCCGGGACATCACACCTCCGAGGTAGTCGTATGTCGAAAGCTCGATATATCACGCTTTGTGAGCGCAGGCACGTCGACCAGTAAAGGGGACCTCGCTTGCGATTCACTTGCTTCGCGGTTAAGCCGGGTGCCCCGGTGAGGGACCGTACGGAGAAGGATTGTCGGTCACGCCGCCTACAGTGGAACAGGTGAGGCCGGTAACAGATTTGCAGCGCAAGGTGGCCCCCTTCGAGGTCGTCACCGACATGACCCCTTCGGGCGACCAGCCCACCGCGATCGCCGAGCTCGAACGGCGCGTCAAGGCGGGTGACAAGGACAACGTCCTGCTGGGCGCCACGGGTACGGGCAAGACCGCCACGGTCGCCTGGCTGATCGAGCGCCTCCAGCGACCCACCCTGGTCATCCAGCCCAACAAGACGCTCGCCGCCCAGTTCGCCAACGAGCTGCGCGAGATGATGCCCAACAACGCGGTCGAGTACTTCGTCTCCTACTACGACTACTACCAGCCCGAGGCGTACGTCCCGCAGAGCGACACCTACATCGAGAAGGACTCCTCGATCAACGAGGAGGTCGAGCGGCTGCGCCACTCGGCGACCAACTCGCTGCTGACCCGCCGCGACACGATCGTGGTCGCCTCGGTCTCGTGCATCTACGGCCTGGGCACCCCGCAGGAGTACGTCGACCGGATGGTCAGGCTCAAGGTCGGCCAGGAGATCGAGCGCGACAGCCTGCTGCGCCGCCTCGTCGACATGCAGTACACCCGCAACGACCTGGCCTTCACCCGGGGCACCTTCCGGGTGCGCGGCGACACCGTCGAGATCATTCCCAAGTACGAGGAGCTCGCCGTCCGGATCGAGATGTTCGGTGACGAGATCGAGAAGCTCTCCACCATGCATCCGCTGACCGGCGAAGTGATCACCGAGGACACCGAGCTCTACATCTTCCCGGCCTCGCACTACGTCGCGGGCGCCGAGCGGATGGAGAAGGCCATCCGGGGCATCGAGGCCGAGCTGGCCGAGTCCCTGGAGACCATGGAGCGCCAGGGCAAGCTCCTTGAGGCCCAGCGGCTGCGCATGCGCACCACCTACGACCTGGAGATGATGCGCCAGATCGGCAGCTGTTCCGGCATCGAGAACTACTCGCGGCACATGGACGACCGCGAGCCGGGCAGCGCGCCCAACACCCTGCTCGACTACTTCCCCGAGGACTTCCTGCTGGTCCTGGACGAGTCCCACCAGACCGTCCCGCAGATCGGCGCGATGTACGAGGGGGACGCCTCCCGCAAGCGCACCCTCGTCGACCACGGCTTCCGCCTGCCGTCCGCGATGGACAACCGCCCGCTGAAGTGGGAGGAGTTCCTGGAGCGGATCGGCCAGACGGTCTACCTGTCGGCCACCCCCGGCCCCTATGAGCTGGGCCGCTCCAAGGGCGACGTGGTCGAGCAGGTCATCCGGCCGACCGGCCTGATCGACCCCGAGGTGATCGTCAAGCCGACCAAGTCGCAGATCGACGACCTGATCCACGAGATCCGCACCCGCACCGAGAAGGACGAGCGGGTCCTGGTCACCACGCTGACCAAGAAGATGTCCGAGGACCTCACCGACTACCTGCTCGAACTCGGCATCCGGGTCCGCTACCTGCACAGCGAGGTCGACACCCTGCGCCGCATCGAGCTGCTGCGCGAGCTGCGGATGGGCGAGTTCGACGTGCTGGTCGGCATCAACCTGCTCCGCGAGGGCCTCGACCTGCCCGAGGTGTCGCTGGTGGCCATCCTCGACGCCGACAAGGAGGGATTCCTCCGTTCGGAGACCTCCCTGATCCAGACCATCGGCCGCGCGGCCAGAAACGTCTCCGGCCAGGTGCACATGTACGCCGACCGGATCACCCCCTCCATGGAACGGGCGATCGACGAGACCAACCGCCGCCGGGCCAAGCAGATCGCCTACAACGAGGCCAACGGCATCGACCCGCAGCCGCTCCGCAAGAAGATCGCCGACATCCTCGACTCGCTCAGCCGGGAGGACGCCGACACCGCCCAGTTGCTCGGTGGCAGCGGCCGCCAGCAGTCGCGCGGCAAGGCACCCGTCCCCGGTTTCGCGGTCAAACAGGCGGGCCAGCACGCCAGGGCGATCGCCGGAGAGATGCCCAGGGCCCAGCTGGAGGCGCTGATGGAGTCGCTCACCGAGCAGATGCACCAGGCCGCCGCCGACCTGCAGTTCGAGGTCGCCGCCCGGCTCCGTGACGAGATCAAGGAGCTCAAGCGGGAGGTCCGCGACATGCGCGAGGCCGGGGTCTCCTGACTCACCCGTGGTCGAGGTGGCGGGCACGCGTCCCTCGACCACGGCACCACCGGTGGCTCACCAGGAGGGCGGCTATCGGTATCGTCATTTCTCTGTCACCGAACGTTCACCGGTGACGCGGAAGGCAGGGGGCGCATGCGGGAGTTTCTGCGTGGTGCGGTGCGGCTGCACATCCTGCACCACGCGGCCGAACAGGACATCCACGGTGCGTGGATGGCAGAGGAGCTGAAGCGGCACGGGTATGCGATCAGCCCTGGCACGCTGTATCCGACCCTGCATCGGCTGGAGGCGGACGGATTGCTGACCTCTGAGCAGCGCACCGTCGAGGGGCGGGTGCGCCGGGTGTATCGCGCGACCCAGGCGGGACGCGCCGCTCTCACCCAGGACCGGGCCGCGCTGGCCGAGTTGGCCCGCGAACTCCTCACCGAGGCCGAGTGGCGGTCCTAGACCACGGGGACGGCGGCCGGCACGGGTTTCACACCCGCGGTGTGAACTGGGCCAGGTCGTAGATCCCGAGAGCCTTTTCGATGTCGGCGACCTGGCCGACCACGCCGGTGAACCCGCTCTGGCCGAAGCGGCGGTGCTCCTCGTCCTCGAAGGTCTCTCCCAACCGGAGGAACTCCTTTGCGGGGACGACGTCGCGGAAGACGGGGAAGACGACGGTGTCCTCGCGGGCCTCGTGTGGCTCGTACATCCGGATGAAGGCGGCCATGGCGGCGACCAGTTCGCGGCGATCCCCCGTTCGCGGTGTGGCCGATGCGCCGGTGGCCCGCAGGATGCGGTCGGTCAGGACGCGACCTCTCTGATGCTGAAGCAGCAGAACCGAGACGGTGTCGGTGAGCTTGCCGGCCTCGCGCAGCCGCGGGAACACGTACTGCTCTTCCAGCCGCTCGTGGTAGTCCTGGATGAAGCCGCGGATGATGCGCGCCCCGGCGTTCAGCGGCTGAGCCGGCACCGGCTCGCCGCCCTCGATCCGCCGGATCCCCTCCCGATAGATCAGCAGGACGCGTTTGAGCACCCCGTGTTCACGCATGAGATCTTCCGGTGGTGTCACCGGCGCCTCCTGCTCCTGGGCGGCGGATCCCGAGGCGGATGGGGACGCCCCGGCTGCGACCGGGCTCACCGAGCCGCCGCAGGCGGCAAGGGGGAGACCTCCCGCCATGGCGGCGGCGGACAGTCCCAGTAGGTCACGCCGGCGCACCTCGGGCGACTGCGAGCTTCCCATCGGGCCCCCTTTTTTTCTGGCCGCTGTCTCACCGTCCCTGCCTCCGGGGCATTCCCGTGGGGCAGGGCCTCACGCGACGGCCTCGGCAATGCTCCCGTCGACCGCGCACATCGTGGTCACGGCTTTGTCAACCGGTTCCGGGCCCGGGGGATCCCTGCACGGCTCGACTCGATATCGTGAACCGATATCGAGTTTCGTTTTATATCGGACGGAGCGTGTGCCATGGCGGAGGTATCGGCCGGAGCCCGGCAGCAACGGCTGGAGCGTCGCCTGGGTCTGGGAGACGCGGTGGTGATCGGCCTGGGCGCGATGATCGGAGCCGGGGTCTTCGCCGCACCGGCCCCCGCGGCCGCCGCGGCCGGATCGGGACTGCTGCTGGGGCTGGCGCTCGCGGCGGCGGTGGCCTACTGCAACGCCACCTCCTCGGCACGGCTGGCGGCACGCTACCCCGCCTCCGGCGGCACCTACCTGTACGGCCGGATGCGCCTGGGCCCCTTCTGGGGGTACCTGGCGGGCTGGAGCTTCGTGGTCGGCAAGACCGCCTCCTGCGCGGCGATGGCCCTGACCGTGGGCCTCTACCTGTGGCCGGGACACCAGCGGGAGGTGGCCGTGGCCGCCGTGGCGATGTTGACCGCGCTGAACTACACCGGGGTGCAGAAGGCCGCGTGGCTGACCCGCGCCATCGTCGTGGTCGTGCTGGCCGTGTTGACCGCCGTGGTGGCGGCGGGCCTGACGAGCGGGCCCGCGCGGCCCATCCTGCCGGACATCGTCTCCGAGGCCGGCGCGGGCGGGGTGTTGCAGGCCGCGGGCCTGCTGTTCTTCGCCTTCGCCGGATACGCCCGCATCGCCACCCTGGGTGAGGAGGTGCGGGATCCCGCTCGCACCATTCCCCGGGCGATCTCCATCTCGCTGGGCGTCACCCTGGTCGTCTACGTCTGCGTGGCCGTCACCGCACTGGCCGTCCTCGGCCCCCGGCGCCTTGCCGAGAGCTCCGCGCCACTGGCCGAGGTGGTCGCCGCCGCCGGCCTGCCGGCCCTGGGCCCGGTCGTCCGCGCCGGTGCCGCGGTCGCGGCTCTGGGTTCGCTGCTCGCGCTGATCCTCGGGGTTTCCCGCACCACCATGGCCATGGCCAGGGACCGGTACCTGCCGCCCGCCCTGGCCGCCGTTCACCCGCGCTTCAAGGTGCCGCACCGGGCGGAACTCGCCGTCGGCGTCATCGTCGTCGTACTCGTGCTGACCACCGACCTGCGCGGCGCGATCGGGTTCTCCTCCTTCGGTGTCCTGGTGTACTACGCCATCGCCAACGCCTCCGCCTGGACCCTGCCTCCCGGTGAAGGCCGCCCGCCCCGGGCCGTTCCCGTCCTCGGACTGGCCGGTTGCGTCGCGCTGGCCTTCAGCCTCCCGCCGGTGGCGGTGCTCACCGGCGGCGCGGTCCTGGTGATCGGGGCCGTTCTGTACGGGGCACGCCAGAGGCTGAGCCGCCGCTGACCCCACCCGGGGTCTCCGCCGCGAGCGGCGACGGCGCGCGCGGGGTCAGCGGAGGTCGTCGGGGAGGGGGCGGTTGATCATGGTGCGTTTGTAGAGCTCGTCGATCTGGTCCAGCGGGTCGGGGGCCCGGCGGCGGGCCTCGATCTCCAGGTCGGTGCGGTCCTGGATCTGGTCGATGCCCCCGGCCGAGTGCGCCATCTGGTCGTTGCGCAGGTCGGCCCTGATCCGGGCGCAGGACGTGGTCAGCTTGGCGTGGTGCTCGCGCAGGCGGCCCAGCGCCGTGTGGTCGATGTAGGGCGAGACCCGCCGCTCCTGGGCGTAGTGGGCGAGCTGGGCGTCGAGCTGCTCGGCGTGCGCCGCGATCTCTCCCACCAGCTGAGGCAGGTCGCCCAGTCCCCAGCCGTCGCGCAGCGCGTGGTCCACCGCCTGGCGGGTCAGGGAGACCTCACGCCGCAGGTCGAGACGCATCCGCTCGGTCTCCGCGGCGTCACCGGTGCCCATCGCGGCCATGTGGGAGGCGACCCGGGTGGAGACGCTCTTGGCCTTCTTCGTGGCCTTCTTGCCGACCTTGACCAGCAGATAGATCCCGACTGCTCCCAGGAGAAGGAAGAACAGCAGGATCACCAGCAGGATCATGAGGAATTCGCCGATCGGAACCACCTCCCCACGAGGGTTGGACGAGATGTTTCGAGCATATCCCGCACTTTCCCCCTCAGGTGGGCGTCGAGTGGCGCGGGCCGGCCACCCGGTTCCGCTTCCGTCGCCGTATTCTGCGGGTCGCCCACCAGGCGAGCAGCGCCAGCCCCGCCACCACCAGGATGACCAGGACGGGCAGGAAGATCGCCACCAGGCTGATGCCCAGTGCCCCGGCGTCCTCGACGGTGCTGACCACGGGCGCGCCCACCCCGGCCGTGGTGGCGTTCACCACGGGCCTGGCGGTCGTCTTCATGACGTGCACGGCCAGCGCGATCCCGATGCCCAGCACCCAGCTGAGCCAGGGGTTGTGGCTCATCCAGGTCGAGCCGTCCAGCCGGGCCGCGGCCTCGGTGGCGCTGAAGACGACACCGCCGGAGGCCGGGCGGACGACGGTCTGGATCATGTCGTTGACGCTGTCGACCACCGGGACCTTGTCGAACACGAACTCCGCCAGGAGCAGCACGCCGATGATCCCGAGCACCCAGCCGTTGGCGAGCCAGGCGAACTCCTGTGGCAGCCGTACCTGGTCGGTGAAGTTGGCGAGCAGACCGACCACCAGCAGCGGGATGTAGGCGTTGAGCCCGGCCGCGGTGGAGAGCCCAAGGCCCGTCAGTGCCGCGAGCATCGCACCTCCATTGTCCTCTCTGCCCCCTCCAACGTCTCACGGCGGCTGATCGATCCCGCTCGGTTCCCTCTCCGGGTATCGCTCCGGTCTCGGCGGCCGCCCCGGGGAGCCGGAGGGGTCCCGGGTGACCAGGGGATACGGAAAGAGCCCATCGGGCGTCACCGAGGCCGAGAAATCCACCGAAACCGGGGGCGCGCTGAAACAGCTGGAACAGCAGGAACCCGAGGAGGGGGAGCCGGTCAGGTGCCGGTGAGGCGGTCGAGGCGCTCGACCGCGGCGGCGAACTCCTCGATCATGTCGTGGACCACCCGGCGGGCCGGTCTGATCTGGTTCATCTGCCCGACGACCTGCCCGACGAAGTAGGTGGCGAGCTCCCCGGCGCCGGGGGAGCCGCTCTCGGCGGCCCTGCCGATCCTGGCCATCGCGCCCTCGGCGAGGAGCATCTGCAGCGGCATCGGCAGCGCGCCCGGGCTCTCCGGGGCCCCGTCCCACTCGTCGGTCCAGGCGGATCTCAGCTGCCGGGCGGGCTTGCCGGTCCGCGACCGGGACCGCACGGTGTCGGAGGAGGTGGCGGCCAGCATCTTCTGCTTGACCAGGGGCAGGGTCTCGGCCTCCTCGGTGGTCAGCCAGACCGAACCGCACCACACCCCCTCGGCGCCCAGCGCGAGCGCGGCGGCCATCTGGCGGCCTCCCGCGATGCCGCCGGCCGCCAGCACCGGGACGTCCACCGCGTCCACGACCTGGGGGACGAGCACCATCGTGGAGATCTCGCCGGTGTGGCCACCCGCCTCGGAGCCCTGGGCCACGATCACGTCGGCTCCGGCGGCGACCTGGCGGCGGGCGTGCTCGACGGTACCGACCAGCGCCGCGACCGGCACCCCGGCCTGCCTGGCCTTGGCCGTCATCTCCGGCGGAGGCGGGCCGAGCGCGCTGGCGATGAGGCCGATCGGGTGTTTGAGGGCCACGTCGATCAGCCCGGTGGCGCCCTCGGCGGTCACCCGGCGGCCCATCTCGTCGGCGCGGCCGGCCGTGGCGCGGGTGAACGCCTCGGCCCCGCCCACGCCGTACTTGCCGAGCAGGTGTGCCACGAAGTCGCGGTGCCGCTGGGGGATGTGGTCGGTGAGGCTGGTGTTCCGGCTGGCGGCCGAGGCGTCGATCTTGCCGGGAACGAGCACGTCCACCCCGTACGGGCGGCCGCCGACGTGTTCGTCGATCCAGCTCAGTTCGGTGTCGAGCTGCCCGGGGGAGTAGGCGACGGCGCCGAGCACGCCGAACCCGCCCGCGTTGGTCACCGCGGCGACCACGTCGCGGCAGTGGCTGAAGGCGAAGAGCGGGAACTCGACGCCGAATCTCTCACAGATCGTGGTCCGCATGAGGTGACCGTAAGTCACAGAACCTTGTTCGGTCCAGTGTTGTGACCGGGTACGGAACCGTGCGGTCGGCCTGCGCCGGGGAAGGGGGTCAGGCGGTGTGGACGGGGTCGGCGGGGGAAGGCGGTACGGCCGGCCCGGCCAGGGCGCCGGTCGGCTCCGCGGCCTCGCCCTCCAGGCCGCCAGGAGTCTCCGGGTCGCCGGAAGTCTCCGGGTCGCCAGAAGTCTCCGGGTCGCCAGGAGTCTCCGGGACAGGAGGCTCCGCGCCGCCGAGGTGGGGTGGCAGCCAGCCTTCGCCGGGCACGTAGTGGCGTACCACCTTGGCGGGGATGCCCGCGATCACGCTGTGGTCGGGGAACTCCCCGCGCACCACGGCCCCGCCCGCCACCACGCACTGCCTGCCGATCCGGGTGCCCGGCAGGATGATCGCACCGGTGCCCAGCCATGATCCCGACCCGATGGAGACGGGGTTGTTGCGCGGCCACTGGCGGCCGATCGGCATCTCGGGGTCGTCGTAGACATGGTTCTGGTCGGTGATGTAGACGTACGGGCCGGTGAAGACGTGGTCGCCGATGTCTATCGACTGGTGGCCCACGATGTGGCTGCCCCGGCCGATGGAGCAGCTTCCGCCGATCCGTACGATCGAGTTCGGGCCCAGGTCCACCCCGGGGCCCATGCCCGCGGAGATGGAGACCCGCTCGCCGACCAGGGTGTGGTCGCCGATCTCGATCCAGGCCTCGCCGAAGACGGCCCCGACCGGGAACGACAGGCAGGCGCCCTCGCCGAGGCGCCGGAACCGGTATCCGGCGGGACTGGCGGGGCTGACGGTGCCGGCCGCGCGGATCGCCGCCCAGAGTCGGTGGATCAGGCTGCCCGCGGCACGCCGTACCACCCCACGAAGTGACATAACGGATCAAGTTACTGCTTGGTTAGGTTTGGTAGGAATGCGGGTGGGGGTTGTTCGGGCACTTCGCCGGTACCGTTTGATATTCTGAGAGCCCGTGGACCTGTAGGCCATTCACAAGGGTGTGCCGACTGATCTTCAACACCACGGGAGCCTTCTTGCGCAGCGCCGCACACACCAAGCATCTGTTCGTCACAGGCGGCGTCGCCTCCAGTCTGGGTAAGGGACTGACGGCGTCAAGCCTCGGCCGCCTTCTCAAGCTGCGCGGCCTGCGGGTCACCATGCAGAAGCTCGACCCCTATCTCAATGTCGACCCCGGCACTATGAACCCGTTCCAGCACGGCGAGGTCTTCGTCACGGACGACGGCGCCGAGACCGACCTCGACGTCGGCCACTACGAGCGGTTCCTCGACACCGAACTGCACGGCTCGGCGAACGTGACCACCGGTCAGGTCTACTCCAACGTCATCGCCAAGGAGCGACGCGGCGAGTATCTCGGTGACACCGTGCAGGTCATCCCGCACATCACCAACGAGATCAAGGACCGCATCCGGTCGATGGCCGGCCCCGACGTGGACGTGGTCATCACCGAGGTCGGCGGCACCGTGGGCGACATCGAGTCGCTGCCCTTCCTGGAGGCCGTCCGCCAGGTGCGCCACGAGGTCGGCCGCGACAACGTGTTCTTCCTGCACGTCTCGCTGCTGCCGTACATCGGGCCGAGCGGAGAGCTGAAGACCAAGCCGACCCAGCACTCGGTCGCCGCGCTGCGCAGCATCGGCATCCAGCCCGACGCGATCGTGCTGCGCTCCGACCGTCCGGTCACGAACGCGATCAAGCGCAAGATCAGCCTCATGTGCGACGTCGACGAGGACGCGGTCGTCTCCGCCGCCGACGCCGCCAGCATCTACGACATCCCCAAGGTGCTGCACGCGGAAGGCCTGGACGCCTACGTGGTGCGCCGCCTCGGCCTGCCCTTCAGGGACGTCGACTGGAAGGAGTGGGAGCAGCTCCTGCGCCGGGTGCACCGCCCGGCCAACGAGGTCACGATCGCGCTCGTCGGCAAGTACATCGACCTGCCCGACGCCTACCTGTCGGTCACCGAGGCGCTGCGCGCGGGCGGTTTCGCCAACGACGCCCGCGTCAACATCCGCTGGGTGAAGAGCGACGACTGCGAGACCCCCGAGGGGGCGGCCCGCGAGCTCGACGGCGTCGACGGCGTCCTGGTCCCCGGCGGCTTCGGGGTGCGCGGCATCGAGGGCAAGGTCGGCGCGATCCGGCACGTCAGGGAGAACAAGATCCCGTTGCTCGGCATCTGCCTCGGCATGCAGTGCATGGTCATCGAGGCGGCCCGCAACCTCGCGGACATCGAGGACGCCGGCAGCACCGAGTTCGACGAGGGGACCACCCACCCGGTCATCTCCACCATGGCCGACCAGCAGGACGTCGTCTCCGGCGAGCGCGACATGGGCGGCACCATGCGGCTGGGCCTCTATCCGGCCAGGCTCGGTGAGGGCACCCTGGCCCGCCAGCTGTACGGCATGGCGAAGGTCGACGAGCGTCACCGCCACCGCTACGAGGTCAACAACTCCTACCGCGAGCAGCTGGAGAAGGTCGGCATGGTCTTCTCGGGTCTCTCGCCGGACGGCCGCCTGGTGGAGTACGCCGAGTTGCCCACCGATCTCCACCCCTTCTTCATCGGCACCCAGGCGCACCCCGAGTTCCGCTCCCGGCCGACCCGCGCGCATCCGCTGTTCAAGGGCCTGATCGGCGCCGCCCTGGCGTACGCGGAGACCCGTGGCAGCGTCGCCAAGGCCGGGCGGGGCAAGTGAGCGACACGCGAGAGGGGCGGAGCGAGGGCGTCCTGGAGGTCCTGGACGTTCCCGAGGAGTGGAAGGTCACCTCCTCCACCGAGCACTTCCGTGCCCGGGTCATCACCGCCGTCACCGACGCGGTGGTCATGCCGGAGGGCGAGGTCGTCAACCGTGACTACGTGGTCCACCCCGGCTCCGTGGTCGTCGTCGCCCTCGACGACCGGGAGCGGGTCCTGATGATCCGCCAGTACCGCCACCCCGTCAGGCGGCTGCTGTGGGAACTGCCCGCAGGGCTGCGCGACGTCCGCGGAGAGTCCCTGCAGGCGGGGGCGGCCCGCGAGCTCGCCGAGGAGGCGGGCTACCGGGCGGACACCTGGCACACCCTCGTCGACGCCTTCACCTCGCCGGGAATGACCGACGAGCGCACCCGGATCTTCCTCGCCAGGGACGTCGCCCCCATTCCCGAGGGGGAGCTGGACTTCGTCCACCGGCACGAGGAGGCCGACATGCCGGTGGTCTGGATTCCCCTGTCCGACGCGGTTCGGCGTGCCATGGCGGGAATGATCCACAATTCCCAAGCCGTGGCCGGTATTCTCGCCGCATACGCCGCTTCGGCGGATGGATTCGCCTCGTTGCGGCCCGCCGACGCACCGGAGGCATGACAGGAGGACACCCTGAGCGAGACGGAGGCCGTCCTCTTGCGCTACCTCGCCCACCTGGCGGGGGAGCGGGGCCTGGCAGCCAACACGCTGGCCTCCTACCGCCGTGACCTCCTGCGATACGTGGAGCACCTCAGGCGCCGCGGTCGCGCCACGTTCGCCGAGGTCGCCGAGGACGACGTCGCCGCCTTCGTGGCGGCGCTCAGGGAGGGCGACGGGGAGCATCAGGCCCTCGTCGCCGCCTCGGCGGCGCGGGCCGTCTCCGCGGTGCGCGGGCTGCACCGCTTCGCGCTGAGCCAGGGCCTCTGCCGCCACGACCCCGCCCACGAGGTGCGCCCGCCGCGCCAGCTCAGGCGGCTGCCCAAGGCGATCAGCGTCCGCGACGTGGAGCGCCTGATCGCCGCCTCCGGGCCCGACGGCGCCCCTCTCACCCTGCGCAACCGGGCACTGCTCGAACTGCTGTACGGCACCGGCGCGCGCATCTCCGAGGCGGTCGGGCTCACCGTCGACGACGTCGAGCTGGGGGCGGAGGCCCAGCGGGTGCGCCTGCGGGGTAAGGGCGGGCGTACCCGCCTGGTGCCCCTGGGCGGCTTCGCGGGGGAGGCACTGGGCGCCTACCTCACCCGTGCCCGCCCCCGCATCGCCTCCCATGGCCGCGGCACCTCGGGGCTCTTTCTCAACGCCAGGGGTGGCCGGCTCACCCGGCAGGGCGCCTGGGAGGTGCTCCAGGGCGCCGCCGAGCGCGGCGGACTCGAAGGAGTGTCGCCACATATGTTGCGACATTCGTTCGCAACCCACCTCCTTGACGGCGGTGCGGACGTTAGGGTGGTTCAGGAACTACTCGGCCACGCCTCGGTGACCACCACCCAGGTGTACACGCAGGTCACGGTCGACAGGCTCCGGGAGGTCTATGCCGTGGCGCATCCGCGCACGCGGGATTGACCTTCCTTATGTCCGGGCGTGCCGCCTTGCCGCATACGTGTTGACGCCATAGTGTCCGTCCGGACGG
Source organism: Streptosporangium sp. NPDC049644 (assembly GCF_040675205.1). NCBI lineage: Bacteria > Bacillati > Actinomycetota > Actinomycetes > Streptosporangiales > Streptosporangiaceae > Streptosporangium > Streptosporangium sp. NPDC049644. Next base: position 56,412 of record NZ_JBFAOJ010000006.1, read on the forward strand.
TCCGGTTAGAGGCCGTCAGGGAGGTTCGACTGGTGACTGTGACCACCGACGGTTCTATCCGGGGAGCGGCCCCGGCAAACCCCGAGAATCCCTGGGGCGACACCAAGACCGCCGGGACCCCTCGCAGTGGGGGAGTCCTCGGCCCGACCGGGCGTCCCCGCCCCGTTTTCCCCGATCCGCCCCCTCGCACCGTGCACGGACCGGCGAGGGTCGTCGCCATGGTCAACCAGAAGGGCGGCGTCGGCAAGACGACCACCACGATCAACCTGGGCGCCGCGCTGGCGGAGGCCGGGCTCAAGGTTCTGCTGGTCGACTTCGACCCGCAGGGCGCCCTCTCGGTCGGTCTTGGGATCAACCCCCTCCAGCTCGACCTGACGGTCTACAACCTCCTCATGGAGCGGCAGATCACGGCCAGGGACGTGCTGCTGGAGACCGGTGTCGAGGGCATGGACCTGCTGCCCAGCAACATCGACCTGTCGGCCGCCGAGGTCCAGCTCGTCACGGAGGTCGCCCGCGAGCAGGTGCTCGGCCGGGTCATCAAGCCCCTCCTGCCCGAGTACGACGTCTGCCTGATCGACTGCCAGCCCTCCCTGGGACTGCTCACGATCAACGCGCTGGCCTGCGCGCACGGCGTAATGGTGCCGCTGGAGTGCGAGTTCTTCGCGTTGCGCGGTGTCGCGCTGCTCATGGACACCATCATCAAGGTCCAGGAGCGCATCAACGACGAGCTGGTCATCGAGGGCCTGCTCGCCACCATGTACGACGCGCGCACCCTGCACGGCCGCGAGGTGCTGGCCCGGGTCGTCGAGGCGTTCGACGACAAGGTCTACCACACAGTGATCAATCGGACGGTTCGCTTCCCCGACGCGACCGTGGCCGGCGAGCCCATCACCAGCTTCGACTCCTCCTCGCTCGGCGCCAGCGCGTACCGCGAGCTCGCCAGGGAAGTTCTCGCCAGGTGGGCCGCGCTGGAGCGGTGATCCCACCCGCCGGTACGGGACAATGGAGGGATGACCGAGCAGCCGAAGACCGCCGATGACACCTTCAAGGTGCATCTGGAGGTCTTCGAAGGCCCTTTCGACCTCCTGCTCGGTCTGATCTCCAAGCACAAGCTGGACATCACCGAGGTCTCGCTCAGCCAGGTCACCGACGAGTTCATCTCCTACATCCGGGCCAGGGGCCCGGAGTGGGACCTGGACCAGACGAGCCGTTTCCTGCTCGTCGCGGCGACCCTGCTCGACCTCAAGGCGGCCAGGCTGTTGCCCGCCGGCGAGGTGGACGACGAGGAGGACCTGGCCCTTCTGGAGGCCCGCGACCTGCTCTTCGCCCGCCTCCTGCAGTACCGGGCCTACAAGGAGGTCGTCAAGGTCTTCTCCGCCAGGATGGCCGAGGAGGCGCTGCGCTTCCCGCGTACCGTGCCGATGGAGGCCCAGTTCGCGGGCCTGCTGCCCGAGCTGATCCTCGGTATCGGCCCCGACCGCCTCGCTGAGATCGCCCGGCGGGCCTTCGCCCCCAAGGTGCCCCCGTCGGTTTCCGTGGCCCACATCTACCAACCACTCGCCAATGTCCGCGATCAGGCGGTTATCCTTGTCGAGCGGCTGCGGCGGCTACGCCGGGCGACCTTCCGGGCACTCACCTCCGACTGCGCCGGCACCTTCGAGATCGTCGCTCGTTTCCTGGCGGTCCTGGAGCTCTACCGGGAGGCGGCCGTCTCCTTCGAGCAGATCGAGCCTCTCGGGGAGCTGCACGTGACCTGGACCGGCAGTGACGACGGCGACGTCGCCGTGGCCGACGACTACGACGAGACCCCGAAGAGAGAACCCGCCGATGACTGACGTGGCGTCCGAGCCGGAGCTGAGCGCCGGTCCCGACCTGCGCGCCGGGCTGGAGGCCATCCTGATGGTGGTCGACGAGCCCGTCGCCGAGGTGACCCTCGCCCAGGTGCTGGAGCGGCCCGTCCACGAGGTCGGCAGGGTGCTCCGGGAACTCTCGGCGGAATACACCGAAGCCGGGCGGGGTTTCGACCTGAGAGAGGTCGCGGGCGGCTGGCGTTTCTACACGCGGGCCGGGTGTGCCTCGCTCGTGGAGCGGTTCGTCCGCGACGGCCAGCAGACGCGTCTGACCCAGGCCGCGCTGGAGACCCTGGCCGTGGTCGCCTACCGGCAGCCGGTGAGCCGGGCCCGGGTGGCGGCCATCCGCGGTGTCAACAGCGACGGCGTCATGCGCACGCTGGTGACGAGGGGGCTGGTCGAGGAGGCCGGCACCGAACCGGAGGGCCAAGCCGTGCTCTACCGGACAAGTTCGTATTTTCTCGAGAGGATGGGCCTGCGGGGGCTCGACGAGCTTCCAGAACTGGCGCCTTTCCTGCCCGACGACATGGAATCCCTAGAGGAGCAGAAGCAGTGAACAACAGCCGTAGCACCCCGTCCGGTGATGGACGCGGTCAAGGCCGTGGCGGAGCCCCGCGCGGTGGCAATCCCCGTGGAGGCTCGCAGTCCGGTGGATTCCGGGGCGGATCCTCGTCCGGCAGGTCCTCGTCAGGGGGCTCCCGTGGTGGTTCGCAGGGCGGTTACCGGTCGGACGGTCCGCGCCGGGACGACCGCGGTGCTTTCCGCGCCGAGCGTGATGGTTCGCGCAGCTCGTCCGGCAGGTCCTCGGGCGGTTTCCGGTCCGACGGTCCGCGTCGTGACGACCGTGGTGGTTCGCAGGGCGGTTACCGGTCGGACGGTCCGCGCCGGGACGATCGTGGCGGTTTCCGCGCCGAGCGTGATGGTTCGCGCGGCTCGTACGGGAGCAGGCCCTCGGGTGGTTCGCAGGGCGGTTTCCGGTCGGACGGTCCGCGCCGGGACGACCGCGGTGGTTTCCGTGCTGAGCGTGATGGTTCGCGCGGCTCGTACGGGAGCAGGCCCTCGGGTGGTTCGCAGGGCGGTTTCCGGTCGGACGGTCCGCGCCGGGACGATCGTGGCGGTTACCGGTCCGACGGGCCGCGTCGCGATGATCGCGGCGGTTCGTCGTTCGGCGGGTCCCGCGACGGTTCGAGGAGCCGGTACGGCAGGCCCTCCGAGGGCTCCCAGGGCGGCTACCGCTCCGACGCTCCGCGCCGTGAGGACCGTGGTGGTCCGAGGAGCGATTTCCGGTCCGATGCCCCGCGCCGTGACGACCGCGGCGGTTCGCAGGGTGGTTTCCGCGCCGACCGGGACGGCTCGCGTGGCAGGCCCGGTTCCGACCGCGGTCGCGGTGGCGCGCCCGCCGGTGGCTCCCGCGCCCGCTTCGGCAGGACCGGCCGCCGGGACGACGTCCAGACGATCGGTGGCGACCGCGCCGGGGCGTACGGCGAGCGTCGCGCCCCCGCCGGCCGCGCTCCGGAGGCGAAGGCCCCGCTGCGGCCCGGCGCGATCGCGAACGACCGGTTCAAGACCGCCCGCCAGCCCAAGCGGGACTCCGACTTCTACGACCGTGACTACGTCGACGAGCGCGACACCACCGAGGTCCCCGACGGCGTCCGGCTGCAGAAGGTCCTCGCCCAGGCGGGCGTCGCCAGCCGCCGGGCCTGCGAGGACATGATCGGCGACGGCAGGGTGACCGTCGACGGCCAGGTGGTCCGCCGCTTCGGCGCCCGGGTCGATCCCGCCAAGCAGGTCATCCACGTCGACGGCAAGCGCCTGCCGACGATGCCCGACCTGGTCTACTTCGCGATCAACAAGCCGATCGGCGTCGTCAGCACCATGTCCGACCCGGACGGCCGCCCCTCGCTGGCCGACTTCGTGGCCGACCGCACCGAGCGCCTGTTCCACGTGGGCCGTCTCGACACCGAGACCGAGGGCCTGATCCTGCTCACCAACGACGGCGAGCTGGCCAACAGGCTCACCCACCCGAGCTACGGCGTGCAGAAGAAGTACTGGGCCAAGGTTCCCGGCCGGATCGAGCGCGATCTCGGCCGCCGGCTGAAGAAGGGCATCGAGCTGGAGGACGGCCTGGCCAAGGCCGACTCCTTCACCCTGGTCCAGGAGCACGGCCAGCAGGCCCTGGTCGAGATCGTGCTGCACGAGGGCCGCAAGCACATCGTCCGCCGCATGCTGGAGGAGGTCGGGCACCCGGTCATCGACCTGGCCCGTATCGAGTTCGGCCCGGTCAAGCTCGGCCGCCTAAAGCCGGGCACCCTCCGTGCGCTGACCCTCACGGAGGTCGGGGAACTCTACGCCGCGGTCGGGCTGTAGCCTTCCCTGACACGCACGTTCAGGACGCGCCGGATCACCCCTCGGGGTGGTCCGGCGTGGGTGGATATGGAGGAACGACGATGGTGCGGGCGATCCGCGGTGCGATTCAGGTCGAGGCGAACGACCGGGACGCGATCCTGTCCGGAGTCACCGAACTGGTCACGGAGGTGATGGGGCGCAACAGGCTCACCACCGAGGACGTGATCAGTGTGATCTTCACGGCCACGCCCGATCTCACCGCCGAGTTTCCCGCCTTGGCCGCCCGCAAGCTTGGTTTCCACGATGTCCCGTTGATCTGCGCTTCCGAGATCGACGTGCCGGGCGCCCTGCCCCGCGTGGTTCGGCTGATGGCCCATGTCGAGGTCGACCGGCCCCGCCAGGAGGTCCAGCACGTCTACCTGCGCGGCGCGGTCGCCCTTCGGGTGGACATCGCCCAGTGAGTCCTTTAGGCATCGTGATCTCGGGGGAGTGGGCGTGAGCGGTCTGGAGAGCGTCCTGGTCGTCGGTACCGGGCTGATCGGCACCTCGATCGCCCTGGCTTTGCGCGAGCAGGGCGTCGCCGTCCACCTGGCAGACCGGGACGAGGGCTCCCTGCGGCTGGCACGCGAACTGGGCGCCGGAGTGGAGTGGGCCGAGGGCGTGCGAGTGGACGTCGCGGTCATCGCGGTTCCGCCCCATGCGGTCGCGGGGCGGCTCGCCGCCCTCCAGAAGGAGGGCGCGGCCCGTTTCTACACGGACGTGGCCAGCGTCAAGGCCCTTCCGCTCAGCGAGGCCGCGAGCCTCGGCTGCGACCTGACGAGCTACGTCGCAGGACACCCGCTCGCCGGCCGTGAGCGCTCCGGGCCCGCCGCGGCGCGGGCCGACATCTTCCTCGGACGCCCGTGGGCGCTCTGCCCGACCGAGGAGACCTCGCCCGACGCGCTGGAGGCCATGTACGGCCTCGTCAAGCTCTGCGGCGGCGAGGCGGTCAGGGTCGGCGCGGAGGAGCACGACAGGGCCGTCGCGATCGTCTCGCACGCCCCGCACGTGACCGCCTCCGCGGTGGCCGCCCGTCTCGCGGACGCGCCGGCCACCGCGCTCGGCCTGGCCGGGCCGGGGGTGCGCGACGTCACCCGCATCGCGGCGGGCGACCCGAGGCTGTGGACCGGGATCCTGTCGGGCAACGCGCTGCCGGTGGCCGAGGTGCTGGAGGCGGTGGCGGCCGACCTGGTCGCCGCGGCCGCCGCGCTCAGGGAGGCCGCCGATCCCGGGGCCATGGCCCGCGTCACCGAACTGCTGCACCGAGGCGTCACGGGCACCGGCAGGATCCCCGGCAAGCACGGAGGTCCCGCGCGCGCCTACGCGACGGTCCAGGTCATCATCGGTGACCGCCCCGGCGAGCTGGCCAGGCTGTTCCAGGTGGCCAAGGAGGCGGGCGTCAACATCGAGGACGTCCGGCTCGAGCACGCCCCCGGCCTGCCGCTGGGCGCCGCCGATCTCTCGGTGCAGCCGGAGGCGGTGCCGAGGCTGTCCGAGGCCCTGCGCGCGCACGGCTGGCACCTGCCGTAGGCGCCCGGCGCTCCCCGTACGGGGAGCGCCGTGATCGTCTGGTCCGGCGTCTGGGACGGTTCTCCGCGGGGGCCGCTCGCTCGATGCGCTCCGGGCGCGGACCTTGTGATCGTCTGGTTCGCATGCCGTTTTCGGCGTCTGGGACGGCTTTCCGCGCGGGCCACCTCCCGCGCTGGCCCGCTCGCTCGATGCGCGGTTCCCGCCCGGCTCCCGGTAGCCTCGTACGGACAACTGAAGCGGGCTGCAAGGGAGAAGGCGTCGTGACCGGACTGGTCGTCGCCATGGACGGTCCTTCGGGATCGGGCAAGTCGAGCGCGTCACGAGGGGTGGCGCGGGCGCTGGGGCTGCGTTATCTCGATACCGGGGCGATGTACCGGGCGATCACCTGGTGGATGCTCCAGCGGGGCGTCGACCTCGCCGACCCCGAGGCGATCGCGGCCAGGGCACTCGACCCGATCCTCACCCTGGGCGCCGACCCCGATGCCCCCACGGTGGCGGTCGACGGTGTCGACGCCGCCGGGCCGATCCGTACCGCCGAGGTCACCGCGGCCGTCTCGGCGGTCAGCGCGGTACCCGAGGTACGGCGCCGCCTGGTGGCCGAGCAGCGTGAGATCATCGGTGCCGGCGGCATCGTCGTCGAGGGCCGTGACATCGGCACGGTGGTGGCGCCCGACGCGGTGGTCAAGATCTACCTGACCGCGAGCGCGGACGCCAGGGCACTGCGCCGCACGGCGGAGCTCACCGGCACCACGGTGGAGGTACAGCGGGCCGCGATGGCCCGCCGGGACACCCTCGACTCGACCAGGAAAGCCGACCCGCTGGCGAAGGCGGCCGACGCCGTCGAACTCGACACCACGGCGCTGAACCTCGAAGAGGTCGTCGCCGAGATACTGCGTGTGATTAAGGAAAAAGTGTGACCGGGGAATACGACGACGACAACGGCTGGATCGACGCGGAGCTCGCCGATTCAGGGACCGACTACAGCTCTCAGGAGGCGGGGCCGGACACCGCCCCGCAGCCGGTCGTGGCCGTGGTGGGCCGCCCCAACGTGGGCAAGTCCACACTGGTCAACCGGATCATCGGCCGCCGCGAGGCGGTCGTGGAGGACGTGCCGGGGGTGACCCGCGACCGGGTCACCTACGACGCCACCTGGCGCGGGCGCCGGTTCACGGTGGTCGACACCGGTGGTTGGGACCCCGACGCGACCGGCATGGCGCTGAAGATCGCCGAGCAGGCCCAGGTGGCGGCCGAGCTGGCCGATGTGATCCTGTTCGTGGTCGACGCCGTGGTGGGCGTGACCGACGCGGACGAGATCGTCGGCCATGTGCTGCGCGGGTCGGGCAAGCCGGTCATCCTCGCCGCCAACAAGGTCGACAACCAGCAGATGGAGCTGGAGGCCGCCGGGCTCTGGTCTCTCGGCCTCGGCGAGCCGCAGCCGGTCTCCGCGCTGCACGGCCGCTCCAGCGGTGACCTGCTGGACGTGATCCTGGAAAAGCTGCCGGACACGCCCGAGCAGCGGTTCGGCGCCGAGCGCGGGCCGCGCAGGGTCGCCCTGGTCGGCAAGCCCAACGTGGGCAAGTCCTCGCTGCTGAACCAGCTCGCCGGCCAGGAGCGGGTGCTCGTCGACCCGATGGCGGGCACCACCCGCGACCCGGTGGACGAACTGGTCGAGCTCGGCGGCAAGACCTGGCGCTTCGTCGACACCGCGGGCATCCGGCGGCGTGACCGCGAGCTCAAGGGCGCCGACTTCTACGCGAGCATGCGCACCAGGGCCGCGCTGGAGCGCTCGGAGATCGCGGTGGTGCTCATCGACGCCAGCGAGGTGCTGACCGAGCAGGACCTGCGGATCATCTCGCTGGTGATCGAGTCCGGCCGGTGCATGGTCGTGGCGTTCAACAAGTGGGACCTGCTGGACGAGGACCGCCGCTACTACCTGGAGAAGGAGATCGACCGCCAGCTCGTCCGGGTGCCGTGGGCGCTGCGGGCCAACATCTCCGCCAAGACCGGCTGGCACGTCGACCGGCTCGTCCCGGCGATCGAGAAGGCGCTCGACTCCTGGTCGACCCGGGTGCCCACCGCCCGCCTCAACGCCTTCCTGACCGACCTGGTCGCGGCCACCCCGCCGCCGGTCCGCAGCGGCAAGCAGCCCAAGATCCTCTTCGCCACCCAGGCGTCGACGGAGCCGCCGAAGTTCGTGCTGTTCACCTCGGGCTTCCTGGAGGAGACCTACCGCCGCTTCATCGAGCGCCGGATCCGCGAGGAGTTCGGCTTCGCCGGATCGCCCATCGAGGTCACCATGAAGATCCGAGAGAAGCGCCAGGCGCAGAAGAAGAAGTAGGGAACCCCATCACGAACGGCCCGGCCCGCGCCGGGCCGTTCGTCGTTGCGGAGTGCTGCCGGGGCCCGATGCCCTGTTCCTCGACGAAGGTCGCGAACGCGCGGCTGTCGAGGTGGCCCTTCGGCGTCCTGAGGCAACGTGGAGCTGTGTGTCCGACTCCGACGGGGAACGCCGGACTGACAGCGAGAGGCCGATTCCACCCCGTCTCCGGTCCTGAACCAGAAGCTGCTCCGCGCTCGCGCGCTGTGCGGAGACGTCTGTCTCACAGTTGTTCGACGAGACGCCACCGGGGATGCGACACGACGTAGTTACTCGACGTAGCTGTTCGCTACGTTGGGCGATCCGTGCTATCAAGGGTTTGTTGATCTTTAAGGAGCGTCTCGGGAGGTTCGATGGGACTCGTTGGCGCAGGTCAGGTCCTGGCTCTGGCCGCGACCCTGTTTGCCGTCCCGGTCGCCGGTACGCCGGCGGCGGAGGGCGTGGCCACCGGTGCGCCGGAATGGGGTTGGGGTAGATTCACGGCCGGCCTGGTGGCCCGGCACAGTGGCAAGTGCCTGGACGTGCAGGGTGGCGGGATGGACGACGGGGCCAACATCCAGCAGTGGACCTGTAATGACAAGGGAAATCAGGAGTGGAGCCTGACGGCGACAGGTGGCGGCTACTACACCCTCAAGGCCACGCACAGCGGCAAGTGCATGGACGTGCTGGGCGACAGCCTGAGCATCGGGGCCGGCATCCAGCAGTGGACCTGCCTGATCGGGGCCCGGAACCAGGAGTGGGGGCTGAGCCAGCGGGATGACGGTTACTTCGTCCTGGTGGCCCGCCACAGCGGCAAGTGCCTGCAGGTGATGGACGGTGACATACGTGACGGTGCCCGCATCCGGCAGTGGACCTGTGTCAGAGGGCGGAAGAGCCAGGAGTGGCGGCTCGCGTAAGTCGACGGCGCGGACTCGCCTGGGCTTGAGGGCTCCAAGAGGTGCGTACACGGGTTGCCTGCCTGGCGTAGCTGTTCGGCGCGTTGGGCACTTCGCGTTATCAAGGGTTTGTTGATCTTCAGGGAGTGCCTCGGGGGGCTCGATGAGACTTTTTCACGCCGGTCAGGTGTTCGTCCTGGCGGCGGCTCTGCTCGCGGTCCCGTCGGCCGGGTGGGCGTCGGCCGACGGGGTCGCCGGTGTGCGGGAGGGGTTTCGGGCCAGGTTCACCGCGATCCTGGTGGCCCGGCACAGCGGCAAGTGCCTGGAGGTACTGCGCTCCGCCGTGGAGGACGGGGCCGACGTCCAGCAGCGGACCTGCGACGGCGGCGCCAATCAGATGTGGAACCTGACGGCGACCAACGCTGGTTATTACACCGTTCGGGCCATGCACAGCGGCAAGTGCCTGCATGTGCTGGACGGCGACCTGCGCAGTGGAGCCAACATCCGGCAGTGGGCCTGCGTGAGCGGGCGCTACAGCGAGGAGTGGCGGCTCGGTCAGCGGGCCAACGGTTACTTCGTCCTGGTGTCCCGGCACAGTGGCAAGTGCCTGGACATGCAGGGTGGCGGAACGGGAGACGGGACCAATGCCCTGCAGTGGACCTGTGTCAGGGGGCGGGCGAGCCAGGAGTGGCGGCTTGTCTGAGCGGGGTTTCCGCCGGTGATGATGGCCGGTCATTCGGGGACGCGACACGATGTCGATTACTTGGCGTAGCTGTTCGGCGCGTTGGGCGATCCGTGTTATCAAGGGTTTGTTGATCTTCAGGGAGTGCCTCGGGGGGCCCGATGAGACTTTTTCACGCCGGTCAGGTGTTCGTCCTGGCGGCGGCTCTGCTCGCGGCCCCGTCGGCCGGGTGGGCGTCGGCCGGCGAGGCCGCCGGTGTACGGGAGGGGTTTCGGGCCAGGTTCACCGCGATCCTGGTGGCCCGGCACAGCGACAAGTGCCTGGATGTGTTCACTCTGAGTGATGAGCTGAAGTTGGGGACCAGTGTCCAGCAGTGGCCCTGTAGCGACGACCATGACGGCCAGGTGTGGAACCTGACGGCGACCGGCGGCGGTTACTACAACTTCAGGGACGTGGCCAGCGGGCTGTGCATGGAGGTGGTGCCGACCGACAGGCACAGTGGTGCGGGCCTCCAGTTGTGGACCTGTGTTCCCGGACATCGCAACCAGGAGTGGAAGTTGGTCCAGCGGGACAACGGTTACTTCGCGGTCGTGGTCCGGCACACCGGTATGTGTCTGGACGTACGGAATGCGCTGCTCAGGGACGGGGCCAACGTCCGGCAGGTGACCTGTGTCAGGGGCCGGAAGAACCAGGAGTGGCGACTCGCCTGAGGCTCCTCAACCGGTCGCGGGCCAGCGTCGGATTCGCGCCGACTTCCCCGGAGAACACTCGCGGGCGGCAGGAAACCCCAGGCCGGAGGGCCCCGCGTCCGGAAGCGCCCGCTAGCATCGGGGTCGCCCTGTCCCGCCTCGCGGATGCCCCCACCGCGACGGACCCCCGGCCGACTCGCGACGGAGCCCGCGTGCCCACGATCGACCCCCGACGTCTCCTCATCCTCCGTGCCTTCGCGCTGTCCGACTCGGTCACCGCGACCGCGGCGGCGCTGCACCTGACGCCGTCCGCGGTGTCGCAGCAGCTCGCGGCGCTCGAGCGCGAGGTCGGCCACGCGCTCGTCGTACGCACAGGGCGCAAGCTGGCGCTCACGCCGGCCGGGCGCATCCTCGCCGGGCACGCCGAGGAGATCAACTCCCGGCTGAAGATCGCCGAGGCCGACCTGGCCGCGCACGCGGGCGGTGTCCTCGGGCAGCTCCGGATCGGCGCCTTCCCCACGGCGATCAGCTGGTTGGTGGCACCCGCCATCGTCGAGCTGCGCCGCCAGGCGCCGGGCGTCGACGTCACGGTCGTCGACGCGGAGGCGCACATGAGCCACCGGATGCTGATGCGCGGCGATATCGACGTGACCGTCAGCCTGGAGTACGAGTCCGACCCCGAGCGCGACTCCCCCGACATCGTGAAGTTCCCGCTCTACATCGAGCGGTTCAAGGCCGTCCTCCCCCACGCGCACCCGCTGGCCGGCGAGGAGGGCATCGGGCTCACCCAGCTCACCGAGGAGGGCTGGATCATGCCCTCGCCCGGTAACCCGTGCCGCACGATGGTGCTGCAGGCGTGCGCCGAGCTCGGCTTCCACCCGCCGATCACCCACGTCTCGGACGACTACCGCGCCGCGCTGGCGCTGGTCGCCGCCGAGGCGGGGATCTGCCTGGTGCCGGAGTCCGCGCTCTCCGCCCGCGACGCCGACTGGGTGACGATCCTGCCGACGCGCGGCATCGCGCCGCTGCGCAAGGTGATCATGACGACGCGGCGCGACAACCAGGGCCACCCCGTCGTACGCGCGGGGCTGGAGGCGATGCGGGCCGCTGTCGCCGCGCCGGACTCGGAGATCTACGGCCCGCTCGCGCGGTCCGACACCTTCAGCGTCGAGTGACGGCTCTGACCGACGGCGCGTTCTCGCGGAGGAAGGCGTCGACGTGCCGGTGGTACTCGTCCGGCTTGTCGCGGCGCACGCAGTGGTGGGCGCCCTCGATCACGACGACGTCGAAGCCGGGCGCGACGGCCGTGAGGCGCTCACGGGAGTGCTTGTCGACGATGACGTCGCCGGTGCCGGTGACGAGCAGCGCCGGTACACCGGCCGGGCCGACCGTGATCTGCCGCGCGGTCGGAGTCCAGATCCGGCGCTTCTCATGGACCCGCTGCTCCATATAGTCGATGTTGACGGCCTTCATCGCCTCGGCGAGCGGGCGCAGCTCCTGCTCCGCCCAGTGGGGTTTGAGCTCGCGCTGCATGTCCATGAGCTCCTCGACCGACGCCGTGTCGGCGTAGTCGAAGGGGTCCTTGGTGGTCTGCTCGACGCTGAGCCACGGGTTGGGACCGGCCTCCGGCACCCACCACGGCGGGTCCTCGAGCACGACGCCGGCCACGAGGTGCGGGGCGTCGGCGGCGACGAAGGCGGCGATCCGCGCGCCCATGGAGTGCCCGACGACGAGCGTCTTGCGCCCGGTCTCGTCGAGCATGTCCTTGAGGATGTCGATCGCGTCCTGCACCATCACGTCGGTGGACGGAACGCCCTCGTGCTCGGGCAGGCGGCTGGGCGACTTCCCGTGGCCCCGGGCGTCCGGCGCCACGATGTGGTAGTCGCCGCACCAGCGGTCGACGGCGTCGCCATAGCACGCGCCGGACTCCACGGCGCCGTGCAGGATGAGAATGGCGGGCGCATCTGCTGCGTCCCGCCCGTACTCTCGGACGAACAGGTCGGTTCCCACGTGTCCTCATTCAGTACTCTGTCGCGCCGGCCTCCGGCCGGCTCACGACGGGGTGGTCGTTCGGTGAGTCATGGTCATGATCGTGGCACGCCTGGTCGGCGTCGCGCAACGCTCCCGCGGGTCAGGTCGGCAGCTCCGCCTCCGGTGTCGCCTCGACCAGCGCGCGCGTGCAGGGGTGCTGCGGGGAGCGGAAGATCTCGTCGGACGGGCCGGTCTCGACGATGCGGCCGCGCTGCATGACGGCGACGCGGTCGCTGTAGAGCCGGATCACCGCCAGGTCGTGGCTGACGTGGAGGAACGAGATCCCCTGGTCGCGCTGCAGGTCGGCCAGCAGGTTGAGGATCTGGGCACGCACCGACACGTCGAGCGCCGAGGTCGGCTCGTCCGCGATGATCAGGTCTGGCTTGAGGGCGAGTGCGCGCGCCACGGCGACGCGCTGGAGCTGCCCGCCGGACGCCTCGTGCGGGTAGCGCCCCAGGTAGTCGGCGCCGAGGCCGACCGACTCCAGCAGCGCGACCAGCTCGGCGGTCGACGTCGTCTCGCCGTGCGCACGGAAGACGTTCTCCAGCGTCTGCCGCACGGTCTGCAGCGGGTTCAGCGACGCCAACGGGTCCTGGAAGACCATGGCGACGTTGCGCCGCATCCGCCGCAGTCCTCGCCGGCTGAGGCAGCCGACATCCTGCCCGTCCGTACGGACGGTGCCGGAGGTCGGCACCACCAGGCCGTTGGCCATCCGCGCCAGCGTGGACTTGCCCGAGCCGGACTCGCCGACCAGGCCGAGCGCCTCGCCCCGCTCGACATGGAGCGAGACGCCGTCGACGGCGAGGAAGCCCCTGCGCCCGCGGCCGAAGCCACCGGCGATGCGGTAGCGCTTGCTGACGTCGGTCATCTTCAGGATCGGCTCGCTCACCGGGCGAACTCCTGCAGCGCGGGGAGACGATCGAGGTGGCAGGCCGCAAGGTGCAGGCCGCCGATCTCGCTGGCCGGGCGGACGGTGGGCAGCGGTGCCTCGACGACACAGCGCTCGCCGACCTGGTCCGCGAGGCCGCAGCGCGGCGCGAAGGCGCAACCCGGTCCGGCGTCGCGCAGCGACGTGGGCGCACCGGGGATGGCGCGGAGCCGGGTCCGCTCCCCTCCGGTGTCGAGCCGGGCGTCCAGCCGCGGCGTGGCCGCGCGGAGGCCGGCGGTGTACGGGTGGGCGGGCTGATCGAAGATGTCGCGGATGCTGCCGTACTCGGCCTGGCGGCCGGCGTACAGCACGAGGACGTCGTCCGCCGCGCTCCCCACCACCCCGAAGTCGTGGCTGATCAGGAGCATCGCCATGCCGTACTCCTGCTGGAGCTCGCGGAGCAGGGCCAGGATCTGCGCCTGCACCGTCACGTCGAGCGCGGTGGTCGGCTCGTCGGCGATGAGGAGCGCCGGCCGGTTCACCAGGGCCATCGCGATCACCGCGCGTTGCCGCATGCCGCCGGAGAACTCGTGCGGGAAGCGGCGTACGGCGTCCGCGGGTTCGGGGATGCCGACCCGGTCGAGCATCTCGACCGCACGGGCCCGCGCGGCGCGGCGAGTGACCGACGGGTCGTGCAGGCGGACCGCCTGGGCGATGTGCGCGCCGATGTCGAGGTACGGGCTGAGCGCGGACATCGAGTCCTGGAACACCATGGCCACGTCGGAGCCGCGGGCCCGGCGCAGCTCGCGCTCGTCGGCGGAGAGCATCTCCCGGCCGGCGACGACGATCCGGCCCCGGGCGCTCGCCCCGCGCGGCAGCAGCCGCATGATCGCCCGGCCGGTGATCGTCTTGCCCGATCCCGACTCGCCGACCACGGCGAGCGTGCGGCCGCCGTCCAGCCTCACGGAGAGATCCCGGACGACATCGGCGGTGACACCGCCGCCGGTGAAAGAAACGCACAGGTCCTCGACCTGGAGTACGGGGTCAGGCACGGCGGATCCTCGGATCGAGAAGCGGCATCAGCAGGTCGGCGATCAGGTTGCCGATGATGATGAGGAAGGCGGAGAAGAGCGTCACCCCGACGACGATGCTCAGGTCGGACTCGTTCACGCCGGACAGCAGCAGGTCGCCGAGCCCGTGCAGGCTGAACACCTTCTCCGCGATCACCGCCCCGCCCAGGAGCGCTGTGACGTCGAGCGCGAACATCGCCACGACCGGCACCATCACGCCGCGGACGGCGTGCCGGTTCACCTGCCGGGTCGACGCGCCGCGCGCGGTCATCGCGACGAGGTGGTCGGCCGAGAGCTCGTTGAGGAGCTGGGTGCGGGTGACCCGGATGTAGCCGGCGGCGAGGATGAACGACAGCACCATCCACGGGCCGATCAGGTGCCAGGCCCAGTCCGCCGGTGACTCCGAGAACGACACGAAGCCGGAGTACGGCAGCGCGTTGAGCATGAAGCCGAAGACCTGGACGACGAGCAGGCCGACGAGGAAGGTCGGCACCGACAGCCCGAACATCGCGAAGCCGGTCGAGAACCGGTCGACGATCCCGCCCTTGCGTATCGCCGACAACGCGCCGAGGCCGATGCCCACGACGAGGCACAGGACGGCCGCGCCGAGCGCGAGCGACAACGTGACTGGCAGCCGCTCGACGATGAGCGTCGTGACGTCGCTGCGGTTCGGGAACGAGTAGCCGAAGCAGGGTGCCTGGCAGTGCACCTGCTGGGCGCCCTCGCCGTACGTACGGCCGACGAAGAGGCCCTTCACGAACTCGGTGTACTGCCACACCGCGCTCTGGTCGGTCTGCATGTAGGCGCTGACCTTGGCCCGGGTCTCGGGCGGGCACGGCTTGCCGCACATGGCGCGGGCCGGGTCCTTCGAGGCCCCGAAGAAGAGGGCTATCGTCACGAAGGCGATCGCGAGGAGCATGAACACCGCGGTGACCATGCGGCGGGCGATATAAACGATCATGCAGCATCCTCCGTGCGCACATCGAGGACGTCGCGGAGCGCGTCACCGGCGAGCGTGGCGCCGAATACGATCAGGAACACCACGGCGCCAGGGAAGAGCATGTACCAGACGTCCGCACCGCTGTAGATCCACGGCAGCGAGTCCGAGAGCAGCTTGCCGAGGTCGGGGACGTCGCCACGCAGGCCGACGCCGAGGAACGACAGTCCCGCGACGACGCTGACGTTGCCGGGCAGTGACATCGCGAACAGGACGACGACCAGGCCGAAGAGGTGCGGCAGCATCTCGCGGCGGATGATCTGCCAGGGCGGAGCCCCGGTCGCGCGCGCCGCCTCGACGAAGGCGCGGGCGTTGATGGCGCCGGCCTGGGCGCCGATGATCCGGGCCGGAACGGTCCAGCCGAAGAAGGCCAGTACCAGCACGAGGACCAGGCCCCGCGGCATCTCCGGCGGCACGATCGCCATGATCGCGATGACGAACATCAGGCCCGGGAAGCCGAACATGAAGTCGATCACCCGCCCCGCGACGGCGTTGAGCCAGCCGCCGAAGTACCCGATCGCCGTACCGAGGACGGCGGCGAAGGCGATCGACAGGATGCTCGCCCCGAACGCGATGAACAGCGACGAGCGGATGCCGTAGACGATCTGGGCGAACAGGTCGACGCCCGTCACCGGGACGACGCCGAGCCAGTGGTCGGCGCTGACGCCACCGAAGGCGCCCAGCGGACGGCCGCCGTCCGGGTCGAGCAGGTCGGTGTGCAAGGTGCTCGGGTCCTGTCCCTCGATCCACACGAGCAGCGGGGCGCAGAGCCCCGCGACGAGCGGCACGACCAGCATGACCAGGCCGGCGACGCCGGACCGCTTCCGGAGGAAGCGGCGGAGGGCCGACGTACCCCGGCCCTCCGCCTGCTGGATCTCAGCGATCGACACCGACGACCAACTCGTTCGCGAACGGCGGGTAGGCGGGGATGAAGTAGTTCAGGATCTTCGAACCGGCCAGGGCCTGTGTGCGCTGCACGAGGATCGGCACGACCGGGGCGTGCTCCATGATCTGCTTGTCGATCGCGGCCCACATCTCGGCGGCCTTGTCGAGGTCCGGCTCCGCGATCGCGGCGTCGATCGCGGCGTCCACCTCGGGGTTGGAGAACTTCGAGGCGTTGCCGCCGCCGTTGTCGATCTCGCTCGACGCGAACAGCGGCTGGATGGTGCTCATGCCGCTCGGGAAGTCCGCTCCCCAGCCGTTCGTCGTCATGTCGTAGTCGCCGTCGGCGGACGAGATGAGCTCGTACCAGGTGTCGCCGTCGAGGCCCTTGAGCTCGACCTTGACGCCGGCCCGCGCCAGCGAGTTCTTGATGCTCTGGGCTTCCTTCTCCTCGATCGCACTCACGTTGGTCGGGTAGGTCAGCGTGAGCTTCAGGTCGGAGACGCCGGCGGCGGCGAGCAGTTCCTTCGCCTTGTCGACGTTGCCGGTGTCACCGCCGTCGTACAGGTTGTACTTGGTGTAGCCGGGGATGCCGGGCGTCATGATGGTCGAGGTGATCTGGCCGCCGAACTTCGGGCCGCCGTACACGCTCTGCACCTCGGCCTTGTTGATCGCGTAGTTGATCGCCTGCCGCACGCGGACGTCGGAGAGGCCCGGGCGCTTGACGTTCATGGCGAGGTAGCGGAAGTAGCCCGACTCGCTGTTGGCCATGCGGTCGGAGATCGACGGGTCGGACTCGATCCGCTGGAACTGCGACGGCGAGATGAGCGCGTTGCTGATCGCGGTCTTGTCCTCGCCCTTGTCGTCGATGAGGCGCTGCACGATCGTGTCGTTGTTCAGGCCCATGTCGAGAACGATCTTGTCCGGGCCGGCGAACCGTGCCTGGTCGGTGTCGGCCTTCCAGTTCGGGTTGCGGACCAGCACCGCCTGCGAGCCCTTGCGGAAGCTCGTCACCTGGTACGGGCCGCTGGCGACCGGGTGCTCGCCGTACGTCTCCGGCTTGGTGTCGGCCGCAGCCGGCACCGGCGCGAAGGCCGGCATGCTGACGATCCACGGCCAGTTGCCGAACGGACGCTTCAGGCGGAAGACGATCTTGTGGTCGTCGACGACCTCGATGGAGTCGAGCTCCTTGCCGTCGTACGGGCCGTCGTAGTCGGTGCCGCCGACCAGCAGCGTCTTGTGGTAGCCAAGGCCACCCTGGAACATCGGCGCGAACGACCGCTCGATGCCGTACTTCACGTCCTTCGCGGTGATCGGGCTGCCGTCGGAGAACTTCAGGCCCTCCTTCAGCGTGAAGGTCCACGTCTTGCCGCCGTCGTCCGTCGTACCGGTGTCGGTGGCGAGGTCCGGCACGAGGATCGTGTCCTTGTCCGGGAACGTCCGCCACGACGTCAGCCCGCGGTGCACCCACCGCAGCCGGCTGGTCGGCACCATCTGCGCGTTGGCGGTCTCGAAGGACTCGGTCGCGCGCCGCGAGAGGTAGTGCAGGGTCCCGCCCTGGGGCACGGACTCGAGCGCCGTCGTGTTCTTCTCCTTCGTCGGCTCGGTGGATTGCGAGTTCGCGTTGCAGCCCGCCGTCACGAGGGCCAGGACGAGCGCGAGCCCTGCGGGCACCACTCTCCGGGATCGGTTCGCCATAGATCGCGCTTCCTGTGAGGCGGTCCCGATCGGTCGGGTCCGCTGCTTGAATCTCAGGAAGGGAGTCTGTTGGCGAGCGAGAGCGCGCGTCCATCGAGGAGTTCTGCAGGGAACCTTTCAGAAAATCTGAAAGATCGCGGAGATCTGCGCGCGCGGCGTCCACGATAGCCCGGCGGTCCCGGTGGCTGGAAGACCGCGGCGCACACCCGCGGGCGGGACCTACTTCTGTCCGCCGATGGAGACGCGGGCGTAGCAGATGCGGATGTCGCCGGGGCGGGCAGGGAAGGCGGCCAGCGGGTCGGGGGGCGGGCCGGAGAGGGGCCGTCCTGCCCGCCATGCTCTCAACAAACGGTCCCCGGAAGTTGTTGAAGCAGCGAGGTTATCGTCTCGGCATGCGCAGGACGGTGAAGGCTCCTGAGCCGGTGGTGGTCTTCTCCTCGGCGCGGGTCAGGCATTGGCCGGGGTGCCGAGGAGCCAGGGGAGGGTGAACTCGCCGTCGTGGGTCACCCCGTCGAGGAAGACATGCCATTCGTCGAGCGTGTAGGTGATGGTGGATGCGGTTGGGGTATCGCTGTCCTGGATCGTGACGCGGTCGCCGTCGAAGCCGATGAGGAGGCGGCCTGCGAAGAGGGCGGGGGTGCCCAGCCTCTGCGGGGCGAGATCGTCGGCGTGTACCCGGTCGAGGAGGGCGAGCCAGTCCTCCGGGGTGATGGCGATGGTCGGGCCCTGGGGGGAGGGGTTGTTGGAGTTGTGCAGCCAGACGACGGTGCCGTCGAAGCGGGCTTCGACACAGTTGCTCTGAGCGCCACTGCGAGCGCTTTTACGCCAAACTCCGCAGGAATGCTGATCGCCAACCATCGTTGAACATCCTCCCTGGATAAATCACGCCAATTAGAGCGTAACGGCTATCTCTCGCAGGAAAGAGTCTGATTTATCAGGACTCAGGGCAAGGTCGCAGAGGTGGTCGAAAGCTCGGAGATACTGTTCGACGCTGTGTTCGTCTTCGATGTAGGCATCGGTGTTCATCGTCTCGACGTGGGCAACGTCCAGGCTGGGAAGACGCAGGATGGTGAAGGCTCCTGACATTCCAGGATGAGGTTGGCTGGTGAACGGCAGAATCTGCAGGGTGACGTTGGGCCATGCCGCGCACTCGCGTAGATACTCGATCTGATCACGGAAGATCTCCGGGCCGCCAATGGGATGGCGGAGGGCGGCCTCGCTGATCAGAGCGTGTAGGGTGACCGGCTCCTGCCGCCTGAGGATGGTCTTGCGCGCCGCCCGGACGGCGACGAATTCCCCAAGCTCGGTGGCGCTGCTCAGACCTTGCATGGCGGACACGAACGTTCGGGCATACGCCTCCGTCTGTAGCAGCCCCGGCACCAGGTATGCCTCGTAAGTTCGGATCTCGGTCGCCGTCGATTCGAGCCGTATCAGGTCTACGTACGAAGGTGCCAACGCGTCGCCGTGCTCGACCCACCAGCCGCGTCGTTCCTGCTGTATCTCGGCTGCGACGATCATGAGCTTGTCGTGGACGTTCGGGTCGGTGACTCCGTAGGCGGCCAGGATCGGAGGCACGTCACGCGGAGGGATGCCGACCATGCCGTTTTCGATACGACTGAGTGAGGCCGTGGAACGTTTGCATTTGTCGGCCGCTATGGCAAGTGAGGGGATTCCCGCCGCCGCTCGAAGTTCTGCCAGTTTCGCGCCGAGCCAGCGCTGCCGAAGTGACGGTATGTCGGTGTTCATTTTCCCTCCCGTAGTGATGAGCCCGATCAAGGCGGGCCGAAAATGGAACTCAGCGTAACTATTTCGCTCAACCAGCTTGCGCGACGGAACCGCGAAGCTCACTGTAGACCTCAGCGATCGGTCACCGAAGGCGATCGATCAAAAGCGATCTGTAATCAAGGTTGGGCGGGCTCGGTGCTTGAAGCATCGGGGGCGCCGCTCTCGTCGCGGAAGGTGGTGACCGTGTGAGCTGCCGGGTGGTGGCGTACCGCCATGGGGTCGGGCCGTGTCAGGCGGCGATGGAACGTTCCCAGGCCGATCGGCGCCGTGGGCGAGGGAAGGGACAGGAATGATGGTGAAGCGTTCGCGTGCTCTGATCGTCGGCGGGATCTCCGGGTTGTTCCGGGGCAGGCGTTTCGGTGCTGCGGATCGGAGGTTCTCCGGTCTGGACTGGCAGCTGTTCGCGCTGGACGTGCTGTCCGCCTCCCCGAGTTTCTCCCGCCGCTTCGCGGCCACGGCCTCGCAGGTCAGGCCCGCACGCGCGTTCGTCGCGGACCTGCTGGGGGACGAACATCCGCGCAGGGACGACGCCGTCCTGCTCACCAGCGAGCTCGCCGGGAACATGATCCGGCACGCGATCCAGCGGGAGTTCCTCGTCTCGCTGGCGTTCGCCACCGGCGGCGTGCTGGTCGCGGTCCGGGACTGCGGTTCGTCCAGGATCCCGTACCCGAGACAGGCGGAGGAGGAGGCCCCGAGCGGCCGGGGTCTCGCCCTGGTCGACACCCTGGCGGCCCGCCGGGGTTTCCACCGATCCCCCGGGAGCACGAGCGTCTGGTTCCAGCTCGCCACGCCCCCGCCCGGCCTGGGCGAAGACGGCTGATCATTCGGGGTTGTCGCCCTGGTTTCAGGTTGTTGCGTCCTGGCCCGGCCAAGGTGGAGACGGTTGATCATTCGGGGTTGTTGCCGGAGGCGTGACCGGCGTCGTAGGGGGTGGTGACGCCCTCGTAGGCGAAGTGGAAGGTCATGCCGAGGGTCGCGTGGCCCAGGTCGTGGCAGTGCGACAGCCAGATGCCCGGGTTGTCGGCGCGCAGCGCGACCTCCCAGACCTCTCCGGGGCCGACGTCGAAGGTGTCCATCCACAGCTCTCCGGTGGCGGGTACGCCGTTGCGGGACAGCACGCGGACGTGGTGGCCGTGCGGATGGATGGGGTGGACGTCCCCGCTCCGGTTCGCCACCGTGATCCTCACCAGCTCACCCTCGCGCAGCACCGGGGTGGTGATGCGCGGCCAGACCTCGCCGTTGACCGTGTGGGCCAGGGTGGGGACCCCGTCCAGCATGGCCAGGCCCCGGTCCAGGATCCAGCTGATCTCCCGGTCGAACCGTTCGGGGCGCTCGGACCCGTCGGACCTGCCGGGCTCGGAAAGGCCGTCCGAGTCGTACGTCGCGATGTCCAGCAGGGGGCCGGCGGCCGGTGCCGGGGCGGTACCTGAGCCGGGGGTGACCAGCAGGCCGAGGTCGGAGCGGCCGTCCACCGAGAGCAGGACGGGCGTGGCGGGCATCGTGAAGGTCAGGTCGTAGCGCCCGCCCGCGGCCAGCTGGACCCGCCGGTCCCCGATCTCGCCGGGCCGTGACAGGTCCCGTCCGTCCACGGCGGCGATCCGGTACGGCGTGCCGCTCAGGCCCAGCGTCCGCCGGACGTTGTCGGTCGCCGTGACGCGGAGCCGGACCGGCGTCCCCGGGGTGATCCTGAGCCGGGCCAGGCCGTCCACCGGGCCTTCGTCGTCGACGGCCACCGTCTGGATGCCGCCGAGCACATGGGTGGAGACGGTGTGGTCCGACACCTTCGCCCCGGTGCCGGTTGAGGAGCCGGAACCGGCCGGTCCGCCCGAGGTGTCCGAGGCACCCGATGGGGACCCGGGGGAGGCCGCCGTTGGAGAGGTGCTCGCGCCTTTGGCCGCCGGGTCGACGACGAGCATGCCGTACAGGCCCATCCGGACCGCCGGGTCCGACAGGTCGTGGCTGTGGTACCAGTAGCTGCCCGGGTCCTCGGCCAGGAAGCGGTAGACGAACTCGCCTCCCGGCTTCACCGCGTCCTGGGTGACGCCCGCGACACCGTCCTCGCCAACGGGGACGTCGTAACCGTGCCAGTGCAGGGTCACCCCGATGTCGGGCATCGCGTTGCGCAGCCGCACCTCGACCAGTTCCCCCTGGCGGACGCGGATGGTGGGACCGGGCACCGTGCCGCCGAACGTCCACGCCTCGACGCGGCGGCCGGAGGCCAGGGTCACGGTCGCGGGCCTGGCGGTGAGGGTGAAGCGCCGTACCTTCGCACCGGTGGCCGGACCGCGCAGGTCCGTCACCGCCCTGGTCGCGGCGGCGGGCCGGACGGTGCTCTGGGCGCCGTCCCGGTGGTGGGCGCCGAGATCCAGCGTCGCGGGTATCCGGCTCGACCACGCCGACAGGCCCGCCCAGACCAGGGCCGCGCACAGCACCGCGATCCCCGCCGTGGTGCTCCACCTCCCGCGCGCCACGGTTCCGGTCGTGGTCTCCGCGTCTCCCGTACGGGAGACGGTACCGAGCAGCTGCCAGGTGATGGTGGCACCGACGGCGACCAGGGCGACGAGGACGCCGGACAGGACCGGAGGGACGGGGTGGGAGACCGTGAGTGCCACGACGACACCGCCCAGGGCGCCGTACCCGGCGGTCAGCGTGGGCACGGCGGTGGCGGGTGACGGCGAGGGGCGGAACAGGCGGGGGAGGGTGACGACGGCGGTGACCAGCGCGGGGACGCCGACCAGCGGCAGGGCGAGGAGCAGCTTGTCGGCGGCGAACCACCACCCCGAACGGCTCAGCGTGACCGCCAGTCCGACGCGCAGGCCGGTGGCGGCCAGTGCCGCCAGGGTCAGGCCGAGGGCGATCAGGCGGGTACGGCGGTCGCGGCGGGCCATGACCGTGCCGACCCCGGCGCCGAGCCAGAGCGCGGCGACGAGAACGAGCAGAATGCGGTCCAGGGCGAGGAGCTGCGCGGTATTCATGATCTTTCAGGGTGGGTCGAAGAGCCGGAACCGTGAGAGACGGCGCTGCAGTGGGAGGAGCGGACCGGGTGAGGTCAGTACGGGGAGGAGGCCAGGTGGGGGGTCCGCCCCCTGGCGTGGGCGGCGGCCCCGGCCAGGGCCCTCGCCTCGCGGAAGATCACCACGGAGGCCCAGAGCAGCACCAGGCCGAGGACCGCGTGGAAGCCGAACACGATGTGGGCGAAGGTGTTGGTCTGCTCCTTGGTGGCGCCGGACAGCTCGACCAGCGGGAAGATCACGAAAAGCTGGCCCAGCACGACCGCCAGCGGGACGAGGCTCAGCCAGATCATCTTGCCGCCGGCGCGGGCCGCCGCGGCGACGATCGCGGTGATCAAGGAGAGCACCGGGATCACCGCGACCCCGTTGATCGCGTGCGGGGTGATGGCGCTGGAGGCACCCGGGCTCGGGGTGGGGCGCTCGAAGGCACCGAAGGTGGAGAGGTAGAACTGGGCGATCACGGCGAGCAGCAGGAGTGCGGCGGAGCCGAGGAAGACCTTGCGCATGGAACGTTCCTTGAAGTGCCGGTCGGGGGAGGTTGACGTGCCAAGGATCGTCTTCGCCACTTGGCAGGCTCTTGCTGTTGTCTGCGCCACCACTTGGGGCCCCTGTGCCGGATCTGGAAACGGTACGGGCAGACTTTGTCGGGTGAAGCGAATCCTCATCATCGGTATCGGTGCCGGTGATCCCGACCATCTCACCCTCCAGGCGGTCAAGGCCATCGCCCGTACCGACGTGTTCTTCGTCCTGGACAAGGGCGAGGCCAAACACGACCTCGTCCAGCTGCGGCACGACCTCGTCGACGCGCACGCCCGCCCGCCGTACCGGATCGTCGAGGCCGGTGATCCCGCACGGGACCGGACCACTCCCGACTACGCGCCCGCGGTCGAGGACTGGCGCTCGCGCCGCGCCGACGTCTGCGAGCGGTTCATCCGCGACGAGCTCGCCGAGGGGCAGACGGGGGCCTTCCTGGTGTGGGGCGATCCGGGCCTGTACGACAGCACTTTGGCCATCGTCGAGGAGATTCACCAGCGGGGCTCGGTCCGGTTCGAGCACGAGGTGATTCCCGGTGTCAGCAGCGTGTCCGCGCTCACCGCCCGGCATCGCGTCAGCCTGACCAGGGTCGCCCGGCCGGTGCACGTCACCACCGGCAGACGTCTCGCCGAGGAGGGGCCCTCGGCCGACGACGTCGTCGTCATGCTGGACGCGCACTGCGCCTTCGCCGACCTGGGCGCCGACTTCGACATCTACTGGGGTGCCTACGTCGGCACCCCCGACGAGATCCTGGTCGCCGGACCGGTGCCCGAGGTCGCCGACCGCATCCGCGAGCTGCGTGCCGAGGCACGGGCACGCAAGGGCTGGATCATGGACACCTACCTGCTCCGCCGGGTGTCTCGCTGAGCGTTCGTCGCGGCGGCCCGCACCGGCCGCCGCACGTCCGGCCGGTATCGGGGAGCCGGGACTCTGCTCGCCAGCACTGACGCCAAGCGTCGAACCAGCAGGTCAGCGCACCGACATAGGGTTGTAAGTACGGTTAGTTGATCTCAGTTCGGGAGTACCGAGCGGTTTGCCGGCCGTCGGAGATAAGAACCCGAATAGTCACGGCCCCACCTCTAGAGATCAACCTTTCGGCCGAGGAGGTCATGGACTCGCGGCCGATGCCGGCGCCGATCCGGAACCGCAAGATCGACTCCATGGCACACGACAACCCCTGCCCAACGCGAAGAAGGCCCGTACTTCTGGCCGCCGTCGTGGGACTGCTCGCCCTCACGACCTCCGTCGTCTGGGCGTCGGCTCCCGCCGCCGCGGCACCCGGCACGCCGTATCTCCCGAAGCCGACCGGCCCTCACCGGGTCGGCACGACGTCCCTGCATCTGACGGACACCTCCCGCTCCGACCCGTGGGTCCCCGCGGCCAAGACGAGGGAGCTCATGGTCTCCCTGTGGTACCCGACGGCGGCGCGCGCCGGGCGGCGCGCGCCGTACGTCACCCCCAAGGAGTCGGAGCTGCTCTTGAAGGGCTCGGGGATCAAGGAACTGGAGAACATACCGCCAGAGGGGCTGAGCCGGACGCGGACGAACGCCTTCACCGACGCCGAGCCGTCGGGGCGCCGGCGCAGTCTGCCACTCGTGGTGCTGTCGCCCGGCTTCACCTGGCCTCGCAGTTCGCTCACGGGTCTGGCCGAGGACCTGGCGAGCAGAGGGTATGTGGTGGCCGGCATCGACCACACCTACGAGAACTTCGCCACCACCTTCCCTGACGGGCGGGTCGCCACCTGCGCCGCCTGCGCGAACGTCAACGACGACGACTTCGGCCAAAAGGTGATCCGGAGCCGGGCGATCGACATCCCCTTCGTGCTCGACCAGCTGACCGGTCCGCGGCCCAAGTGGAAGGGCAGCGCCCTGATCAATCCGGCCCGGATCGCGATGGCGGGCCAGTCCATCGGAGGGGCCGCCGCCCCGGAGACCATGTCGAAGGACTCCCGGGTGCGCGCTGGGATCAACATGGACGGCAGCATGTTCCTCCCGATCCCCAGGAGCGGACTGGCGCGACCGTTCATGTTGATGGGCGCCCCCTCGGACGACAGCACCTGGAAACGTGACTGGGAGCACCTGACCGGGTGGAAACGCTGGCTGGTGGTGAAGGGGGCGCTGCACCCGTCCTTCACCGACTACGACATGCTGCTCCAGCAGCTCGGTGTGGACCTCGGCGGCGGCCTGAAGGAAACCCGCTCGATGGACATCACCCGCAAGTACGTCGCCGCCTTCTTCGACCTGCAGCTGCGCGGCAAGCCGCAGCCCCTGCTGGACAAGCCCTCTCCGCGCTACCCCGAGGTCCGATTCTGCGCACCTTCGGCCAAGAACTGCTGATGTTGAACGCCTGCGCTCCAGGCCGATGATCACCCATGGCAGCGGTGTCCGAGTGGTCGTTCAGCCGAGCTGCCGGGTGATCGTCGGGTCGGTGATCGCCGTGTCGTCGGCCAGGAGGTACGCCTTCGAAAGGATCACCGACAGCGTCCCCCCGTCGTCCTCGAACGGCAGGAACACCGATCCGGCCGCGCGCCCGCTCGCCGGGACGACGCACAGGTACGCGTCGTTGGGCTCCATCAGGATGTTCGTCGACCCCAGATGGATCTTGTACGTCCTCAGATCACCTCGTACAAGAAGGAACCTGTCGGTCAGCTCCACCCGGGAGGCGATCTTCAGTTTCGGCAGCAGCCGCGCCAGCACCTCGCGCCGGGTCTTGGCCGTCTCCGTCAGCTCACCGAAGCCGTGGGAGCGCCAGTAGCGTTCGTGGCCGATCAGTGCCTGGTCGTCGCGGGCGACCGAGGCCACGCCCACGGCGAGGTCAGCCTCGCGGAGGATCTCCGACAGCACCAGCGGCGGCAGATCGGCCATCGACGCCGGTCGCCCGTCGCGGTGGAAGGTGATGCTCTCGGTGGCGCACAGCATGGTGGTCTCGGCCCCGGGGGCGGAGACGATGTGCATGGCCCAGCGGGCCTGCCAGCCCGCCAGGTCGCGCACCACCTCGCCCTGGTCGCCGCCGTTCTCGTAGTCCCAGTTGCCGATCGACCGGCCGGTCCAGCCGCGCTGGCCCAGCAGGGTCCGGGCCTGGCCGTAGCGCAGAATGTGGCCGGCGAAACGGTTGGAGAAGGTGCCGGTCCGCTCCTCGGCGGGGGTCAGCAGGTAGAGCTCGCGGAAGACCTGCTTGAACGGCTGGCGTACACCACCTTCGAGAAGACGGTCGCGCCACGCCGCCACCTCGTCGGCGGTCGCGTGGATCGGGTGCCACAGGCCTGCCATGGCGTCGGGGGCGGGGCGGTGGCCGGCCAGTTCCCAGCCGTCGGCGGTCTTGACCGGCAGGGCCGCCGGGCCGCCGGCGATCTGCCAGACCAGGGCGCGGGCGTAGGGGCCGGTGACGGGATGGTCGAGGAAGTACTCGGTCACCTCGCGCCAGTGCCACGTCCGTTCATGGACGATCGCCTGTTCCAGGCGGGACCGCTCGGCCGCCTGCGTCAGCTTGAGCTCCTTCAGGATGGCCCGCAGATCGGACAGCTCCGCGCGCAGATCCTTCGGCAGCGACTTGACGGTCTTGCCGGCGGCGTTCACGTAGCGCAGGGCGGGCACGTCGGCGCACAGCCTGACCCGGTAGTCACCGATCTTCTCCTCGCGGACGCCGTCGGTGTCCAGGCCGAAGGTGGGGACCGTCCGGTCGAGCAGCTGCTCGCGGGTCAGCCCGTTCTCGCCGGCCACCGCGTCGAGGGCGAGGCTCAGATTCCTCTGTACGGACCTCGCGCGCACCTTCGCCTGGATTCTGGACAGCGGGACGATCACGTCGAGGCCGCCCCTGCGGGCCAGGACACCGACGGCGGCGTTGGTGACGGGTTCGCAGCGGCAGGTGGAGCCCATCCCGTTGCTGCCGGTGCCGCAGGTCATCGCGACGTCGGTGACGAGCGAGGTCACCCAGCGCTCGTCGATGACCTGGCAGGTCCACAGGATGCCGCGCACCACGACGATGGTGTGCTCCTTGAGGAAGACCTTGTCCGGCCACTCCTCGTCGTCATAGCGGACGACCCAGTCTCCGCCCCGGTAGGCCACCAGCCGCGTGAGCAGCTCACGGACCAGGGCGACCGCGCCGGGGGTGAGCATCCGCGCGGCGTTCCTGAGCCACCGGGCGCTGGGTTTGGTCGAGCGGGCGGTGTTCCAGTGGCGGAACAGCGGCAGCACCTCGACCAGGCGCGGGCCGTACTCCTCGGCCAGTATGCGGGCGAAGTGGTCGGTGTCCCCGATCTCGGTCCGGACCACCCCGGCCGGGCCGTGCTCGGCGGGTTCGGTGAGCAGCTCGGTCACCTGCTCGGCCAGGAGCGCCCGCGCGTCCTTCAGCCACGGTCCCGACGTCAGCCAGCGCAGCAGGTCCCGGCGCAGCTGGTAGTCGAACCGGCGGGCCGCCGCGAGCGGGATCCGGAACAGCTCCTCGTAGCGGGTGTGCCCCTGCCGCACCCAGTACTCCGCCCGGCCCATGAGGTGGTGCGCCTCCCGGTAGGTGAAGTCGATGTCGCGCTCGGCCACCGACCGGACCACGCGCAGCACCCGCTCGTCGTAGTCGTGGCCGCCTTCCGGCCCCAGCCAGAGCCTCATCTGCGCGTAGGTGCCGTAGACCCGCCAGTCGACGCCGGGGCCGGGGTCGAGTCCCTGCTCGGTGAGCTCGTCGAACCGCTGGTAGGCGGCCCTCGTGGCCAGGTCCATGTGGTCCCATCTGCCCGCTGACGTCATGACATGGCTCCACTGATGAGTCGGAAACGCTGGGTGATCATGGATATCAGTCGGAACCGACAGATTCCCCCCGTCGTAATTCGGACATATCTCCACTAAAGCCGCTTCCGCCTCCTCGTCCGATTCGGATCGGCCGCTCACTGACGCGGGTGAGGTGTCGGCCCCGAACCTTTTCGCGGCGCATCCGCCGGCGCGGTCACGAACCCGGCAGGCCGCACATCCGGGCCATGATGATCGAGATGACGGCGGCCACAACCGTGACCATGCCTGATCAGCGGCCTGAAGCGTCGTCCCGCAGGTTGGGCAGCCGCCATCAACCATTCGGTGGATTACGGAGATCCGGCGGAGCGGGGATTCTCGAAACATGGCAGTCATCGAGATCAACGGCCTGCAGAAGAGCTACAGAACACACAGGGCGCTGGACGGCGTCACCCTGACGGTCGAGCGAGGCGAGATCTTCGGCATCCTCGGCCCCAACGGAGCCGGCAAGACCACCGTGGTGGAGTGCGCGTCCGGACTGCGCAAGCCCGACGGCGGCACCCTGCGCGTGCTCGGCATGGACCCGCGGACCCGGCGACGTGAGCTGCTCCAGCGCATCGGCGCCCAACTGCAGGAAGCCGCCCTGCCCGACGCCATCAAGGTCGGCGAGGCACTGCGGATGTACGCCTCCTTCTACGACAAGCCTGCCGACTGGCGCGCACTGATGCAGGAATGGGGACTGGCCGAGAAGAAGCGCGCCCGCTTCGCGGGGCTGTCCGGCGGCTGGAAGCAGCGCCTGTTCATCGCGCTGGCCCTGGTCGGCAACCCCGAGGTCGTCTTCCTCGACGAGCTGACCACCGGCCTGGACCCCGCTGCCCGCCGGCTGACCTGGGGACTGATCCGCGACATGCGCGACCGCGGCGTCACCGTCGTGCTGGTCACCCACTTCATGGACGAGGCGGAGGCCCTCTGCGACCGCATCGCCGTAATCGACCAGGGGCGTGTCGTCCACGAGGGCAGCCCCGGCGAGCTCATCGACAGAAGTCACGCCGACTCCCTCGAGGACGCCTACTTCGCACTCATCGAGAGGACCGTGTGTTGAAGGGACTCGGCAACGTCATCGCGATCGAACTCAAACTGGCCGTGCGCGATCCGATGGCCGCCTTCTTCGCGCTGGCCTTCCCCGTGGTCATCCTGTGGGTGAAGATGCGCAACGGCGGCACGCTGCCCGGCGGGCTGCCTGTCATCGACGCCGTCGTCCCGATGCTCAGCGTCTTCGTCGTCGGCCTGGCCTCCCTGGTCGTCCTGCCGGCCACCCTGGCCCAGTACCGCGAACGCCACGTGCTCAAGCGGCTGCGCGCCACCCCGGCCTCCTCCACCATGATCTTCGGCGCCCAGTGGGCCGCGCACATGCTGCTGGCCGTACTCGGCACCGCCTCGCCGTTGAACTCAACAAGCCGGGCGCCGAAGCCGCCACACGCCTCGATCATGATCTCTTCACGGTGACGCGGCGGTTCGCCGGTGAAGACCCCGCACCGATACCCGGGTGTGAAGACCGAATGCGCGTGCAGCGTGCGGACAACGGTTCGGCCCCGGCGCAGGTCGGATTCCTATCACGGTGACATGAGCCAAAGGATAGTTTGGGCGTTGTGAAGCTGGTGGTGCAGGCGAGACTCCTGCCGACGCCCGAGCAGGCGGCGGCGCTGGAGGCGACCTTGTGCGCGGTCAACGCCGCGGCCACCTGGGTCTCAGCGCTCGCCCACCAGCGGCGGGTGTTTCGCAACTACGACCTGCGCAAGCATGCTTACGGGCAGATCAAGGACGACTACCGGCTGGCGGCTCAGGCCGCGCAGCATGTCGTCAAGAAGGTCACCGACGCCTACGCCACGCTGCACGCCAATGTCCGCAACGGCAACCTGGGCAGGCCCGGCTCCGTCCGGCGCGAGCGGGCCCTGGCCACGCCGATCGTCTTTCGCCCCGGTGCGGCCCAGCCGTTCGACGACCGCTGCCTGTCCTGGCAGATGGAGGCGCGCACAGTGAGCATCTGGACCACGCGCGGGCGGATGAAGAACGTGGCGTTCACCGCCTCGGCCGAGCAACTCCAGACGTTGGCCGCCCACCGCAAGGGCGAATCGGACCTGCTGTACCGCGACGGTATGTGGTTCTTGATTGCCACCTGCGACATTCCCGACCGGTCGGTCGCCGCCCCGGATGGATTCCTGGGGGTGGATCTGGGGATCGTCAACATCGCGACCACCAGTGGCGGGGTTCGCCACAGCGGCAAGGGCCTGAACGCGGTCCGCCACCGCCACCGCGAGCTGCGCCGCCGTCTGCAGGCCAAGCAGACCAAGTCCGCCAAACGGCTGTTGAAGCGGCGTCGCCGGGCCGAGGCCCGGTTCGCCGCGAACACCAACCACATCATCGCCAAGCAGATCGTGACCGAGGCTGCACGCACCGGGCAAGGCATCGCGCTGGAAGACCTTCAGGGCATCCGTGACCGGGTACGGCTCCGCAAGCCCCAGCGGGTCACGCTGCACTCGTGGAGCTTCCACCAGCTCGGCTCCTTCATCGCCTACAAGGCCGCCCGCCAGGGCGTCGCCGTTGTCCACGTCGATCCGGCCTACACCTCGCAGGCCTGCTCATCCTGCGGGCACGTGGACAAGAGGAACCGGCCCGGCCAGGCGACCTTCTCCTGCACGTCGTGCGGCTTCGCTGAGCACGCCGACGTCAACGCGGCCCGCAACATCGCCTCGCGCGGGGTGGCGGGCTGGGCAGTGAGTCACGCTGCCGACGACGCGGCCTGAACCGTCGAACCCATCGACGGCGAGGAGCTGCATGCTCGGTTGTTTACGGCCGAGAAGCTGACAGACCTGATCAAGGGCGCCTGGTGATACCGGTGCCACCACGTGAGTCATTCGAGGGCTGCCGGTGACGCAGCCCGCGCGGTGCGTTCCGCTGGAGAGATGGGGGACACCCGACTGGAACGGCGTCCGCGGTGCCGTGACAGGTCACCCCACATTGACGGCCCGCTCTAAAAAAGGTTACATTGCGGACGATTTCGCGGTGGTCCGAGGGAAGTCCGGTGAGAAGCCGGTGCGGTCGCGCCACTGTATCCGGAACGTGAGTTCCGGGAGCCAGGTTACTTGGCCGCCGCGTCCTCACATGTCGGGACGCGTCATCCCCAAGGAGGCTACTCATGCGTGAGCTGTCCGTTGCTCAGCCCGTTCCCCTCTCCCACCTGGCCCGCTGGCTCGTGGCGGTTCCGCTGCTCCTGCTGGTGGCCTACCTGGTCACCTTCGACCAGGGGGTGGTGTCGCAGGCGGGCGACTATCTGCACGAACTCATGCACGACGGGCGCCACCTGCTCGGCGTTCCCTGCCACTAGACGCGCGCCGTGATACGTACCCTGCTGCTCCGCGGCCTGCTCGTCGGGCTGGTCGCCGGCCTGATCGCCGCGGCGTTCGCCTACCTGCTGGGCGAGCCGAACATCGACCGGGCCATCGCGCTCGAAGAGGCCGCCGCCCACGCCCAGACCGAGGTCGGGCACTCCCACGGGGAGGAGGCCCTGGTCAGCCGGTCCGGCCAGCAGGCCGGGCTCTTCCTCGCCCTGGCCCTGTACGGCATGTCCGTGGGGGGTATCTTCTCGCTGGTCTTCGCCGGGTTGCGCGGCCGGATCGGCCCCCGCTCCGACACGGTGCTGGCCGCGATGATGGCCGCCACGGCGTTCGTCGCGATCGTGCTGGTGCCGTTCGTCAAGTACCCGGCCAACCCGCCCGCCGTCGGTGACCCGGACACCATCGGCAGCCGGACCACGCTGTACCTGGTCCTGGTCGCCATCGGCCTGCTGTCCGTGGCGGTGGGCGTGGCCTGCGCCCGCAAGGTGCCGGCCAGGCCCTGGCTCGCCGGCGCGGCCGGTTTCCTGGTCCCCGTGATCGTCACCCTGCTCGTGCTGCCGGCGGTCAACGAGGTGCCCGACGGCTTCCCCGCCCAGCTGCTGTGGGACTTCCGCGTGTCCTCCCTCGGCACCCAACTCGTGCTCTGGTCGGCCATCGGCGTCCTGTACGGCATCGCCGTGCAGCGCGTCGTTCGCCGTGACGCGCTCGCGGCGGCCCCGAACTGAACGTTCGGCGGGCCGGACACGTCAACAGGATCTCGCAGAAAGAAACCTCGTGATCGGTGCCTATCCGTTCAGCGCCGTCGTCGGCCTCGACGACCTCAAGCTCGCGCTGATCCTCAACGCGGTCTCGCCACGGGTGGGCGGTGTGCTGGTCCGGGGGGAGAAGGGGACCGCCAAGTCCACGATCGTCCGCGCGCTCGCCGCACAGCTCCCCGCGGTCAAGGTGATCGCCGGCTGCCGCTTCTCCTGCGACCCGGCCGAGCCGGATCCGGCCTGCCCCGACGGCCCGCACGGCGCGGGCGAGCAAGGGCAGGAACGTCCGGCCGTACTTGTGGAGTTGCCCGTCGGCGCGTCGGAGGACCGGCTGGTCGGCGCGCTCGACATCGAGCGCGCGCTCACCGAGGGGGTCAGGGCGTTCGAGCCGGGCCTGCTCGCCGCCGCGCATCGAGGTGTCCTCTACGTCGACGAGGTCAACCTGCTGCACGACCACCTGGTGGACCTGCTGCTCGACGCCGCCGCGCTCGGCACCTGCTTCGTCGAGCGCGAATCGGTCTCGGTACGGCACGCGGCGCGGTTCCTGCTGGTCGGCACGATGAACCCGGAGGAGGGCGAGCTGCGGCCACAGCTCCTGGACCGTTTCGGGCTGACCGTCGAGGTGCGTGCGTCCAGGAATCCGGACGAGCGGGCCGAGGTGGTACGGCGCCGGCTGGCCTTCGACGCCGATCCCGCTTCCTTCGCCGCCGGGTGGGCGGAACAGGAGGCGGCCCTGGCGCGGCGGATCGCCGAGGCCAG
This sequence comes from Streptosporangium sp. NPDC049644, assembly GCF_040675205.1. NCBI lineage: Bacteria > Bacillati > Actinomycetota > Actinomycetes > Streptosporangiales > Streptosporangiaceae > Streptosporangium > Streptosporangium sp. NPDC049644. Next base: position 89,303 of record NZ_JBFAOJ010000006.1, read on the forward strand.
GGAGCGGGTCACCAAGGTCGTGCTGCCGGACGTCCGGCTGCGCCAGATCGCGGCGGTGTGCGCCGCCTTCGAGGTGGACGGGCTCCGGGCCGATCTGGTCACGGCCAACGCGGCCATCGCGCACGCGGCCTGGCGCGGCGGCGCCGAGGTCACGGCCGAGGACGTGCGCGCGGCGGCCCGTCTCTCGCTGCCGCACCGCCGCCGCCGGGACCCGTTCGACGCGCCGGGCCTCGACGAGTCACGGCTCGACGACCTGCTGGCGGAACACGGCGGCGACGACCCGGACAGTCCGGACGAACCGGATGGGCCGGACGACGACCCCGGCGGTCCCGGCGGCTCGGATGGTCCCGATGGCTCGGACGGCCCCATGGGTTCCGGGGACGCGCCGGAGAGCGGATCGGTGGAAAACCCGGCGCGGGACGTTTCCGGTGAAGGCGGCCAGGCGGCTTCGCGCGACGACGGCGCAGCCTCGGACGAGAGCGGTGACCAGCCGGGCCATCCCGCCGCCGAGCGGGTGGTCGCCGCCGCCGAACCGTACCGGGTGCGCCCCTTCCAGGTCCCCGGGCTGGGCGACGGCGCCTCGGGCCGACGGTCGCGGGCCCGGACCTCCAACGGGCGGACCACCGGATCGCGGGTTCCGGCCGGGAGGCTCCAGCGGCCGCACCTGTCGGCGACGCTCCGCGCCGCCGCGCCGTACCAGCGCGAGCGCGGCCGCAGTGGCCCCGGACTGCTGGTACGTGACACCGATCTGCGCGAGGCCGTCCGCGAGGGCAAGGAGGGCAACCTCGTGCTCTTCGTGGTTGACGCGAGCGGTTCCATGGCGGCCCGGCAGCGGATGCGCGAGGTCAAGGCGGCCGTGCTCAGCCTGTTGCTCGACGCCTACCAGCGGCGGGACAAGGTCGGGCTGATCACCTTCAGGGGGTCCACGGCGGAGTTGGTGCTGCCCCCGACCTCCTCGGTCGAGGTAGGCGCGGCGCGACTGCGGGAGCTGCCGACCGGCGGTCGCACCCCGCTGGCCGCCGGGTTGCGCCGGGCCGCCGAGGTGCTCAGGGTGGAACGGCTGCGCGACCCGGCCAGAAGGCCGCTGCTCGTGGTGGTCACCGACGGCCGGGCCACCTCGGGGCCCGACGTGGCGCCCTCCGCCGCGCTGCTCGCCGGTACGGCGGCGGTCGTGGTCGACTGCGAGAGCGGTCCGGTGCGGCTCGGTCTGGCCCTCGACCTGGCGGCCAGACTGGGCGCGCCCGTCGTACGGCTCGACGCGCCGGCGGAGGGCGGCGGGCTCGGCGGGCTCGTCCGTGACCACAGGACCGACTACCGGAAGGCGGGCTGAGATGCCGCGGGGCAAGCCGGACACGGTGCCCGAGGACGGGCTCACCACGCGCCAGCGCCGCAATCGGCCGCTGCTGATCGTGCACACCGGGCCGGGTAAGGGGAAGTCCACCGCCGCCTTCGGGATGGCGCTGCGCGCCTGGAACCAGGGCTGGCCGGTCGGGGTGTTCCAGTTCGTCAAGTCGGCCAAGTGGCGCATCGGCGAGGAACGGGCGCTGCTGGTGCTCGGCGAGTCCGCCGAGGGCGGCAGCGTGACCTGGCACAAGATGGGCGAGGGCTGGTCGTGGATCCAGCGGCCGGGCAGCGAGGAGGACCACGCCGCCGACGCCCGTGAGGGCTGGGCGCAGATCAGGCGCGACCTGGCCGCGGAGACCTACCGCTTCTACGTGCTCGACGAGTTCACCTACCCCCTGAAATGGGGCTGGCTGGACGTGGACGACGTGGTCGCCACCCTGACCGCGCGGCCGGGCAACCAGCACGTCGTGATCACCGGCAGGGACGCCGACCCGAGGCTGGTCGAGGTCGCCGACCTGGTGACCGAGATGGGGAAGGTCAGGCACCCGATGGACGCCGGGCAGAAGGGCCAGAGGGGCATCGAATGGTAGTGCCGCGACTGGTGATCGCCGCGCCGTCCTCGGGCAGCGGGAAGACCACCGTCGCGACCGGCCTGATGGCGGCGCTGCGCGCGCGGGGCCTGCGCGTCTCCCCGCACAAGGTGGGACCCGACTACATCGACCCCGGCTACCACGCACTCGCCACCGGGCGCCCCGGCCGCAACCTCGACCCCTGGCTGACCGGTGAGGACCGGGTCGCGCCGCTCTTCCTGCACGGTGCGCGGGACGCGGACATCGCCGTGGTCGAGGGGGTCATGGGCCTGTACGACGGTGCCGGGAGCGGGGACTTCGCCTCCACCGCGCACGTCGCCCGGCTGATCGGCGCGCCGGTGGTCCTGGTGGTGGACGCCGCGCGGCAGGGCAGGTCGGTGGCCGCGCTCGTGCAGGGCTTCGCCTCCTTCGACACCCGGGTCCGGCTGGCCGGGGTGATCCTCAACCGGGTCGGCTCGTCGCGGCACGAGGAGATCTGCCGCGCCGCGCTGGACGAGAGCGGCATCTCGGTACTGGGCGTGATCCCGCGGGTGGACGGGGTGGCGACCCCCTCCCGCCATCTCGGGCTGATCCCGGCGGCCGAGCGCAGCGGGGACGCGGTGGCGGCGGTGGAGCGGATGGGCGCCCTGGTCGCCGGCTCCTGCGACCTGGAGGGACTGGTGGCCCTGGCGCGCTCGGCGCCGCCGCTACCCGCGCCCCCCTGGACCCCGGCCTCCGCCTTGACCTCCGCCCTCGCCTCCGCCTCGGCCGAAAGTCATCCGACGACCCCTTGGCCCCCCGCCCGGCCCGTGGCCCCGTACGGCGTGCCGCCGGTGGTCGCCGTGGCGGGCGGGGCGGCGTTCACCTTCGGATACGCCGAGCAGGTCGAGCTGCTCGCGGCGGCGGGGGCCGAGGTGGTGACCTTCGACCCGCTCGGGGACGAGCGCCTGCCAGAGAACGCCGGGGCGGTCGTCATCGGCGGCGGCTTCCCCGAGATGTACGCGGCGGAGCTGTCCGCCAACGAGCCGCTCCGCCGCCGGGTGGCCGCCTTCGACGGCCCGATCGTCGCCGAGTGCGCCGGGCTGCTCTACCTGGCGCGCGAGCTGGACGGCCATCCCATGTGCGGAAGGCTCGACATCACCGCGACGATGACCGGCCGGCTCACGCTGGGCTACCGCGACGCCGTGGCGACCGCCAAGTCCGTGCTCACCCGCGAGGGCGAGCGCTACCGGGGCCACGAGTTCCACCGCACGGCCACCGATCCCGGGCACGCGACGCCGCCGCTGTTCCGCTGGAGGGGCGCGGCCGACGGCTTCGCCGAGCCCCTGCTGGCCGCCTCCTACCTGCACCTGCACTGGGCCGGCAGCCCCGAACTGGCCGAACGCCTGGTCGCGGCCATCGCCTGAACCGCCCTCACCCTCGGGGCGTCCGCCCCGGGCCGGCCGATCGCCCGATGGCGACCCGCTCTCGGTCCGGGGCACCTGACCCGCTCAGGCATGGCCGGAGCGGGTCAGCGGTCCTCCAGGTCGCCCTCGATGCTGAGGTACGCCTCCCGCAGGGCCGTCATGATCTCGGGGTCGGGGTGCTCCCACATCTTCCGGTCGGCCGCCTCAAGCAGCCGCTCGGCGATGCCGTGCAGCGCCCATGGGTTCGAGGCGGCCATGAACGCCCGGTTCTCCGGGTCCAGGACATAGGTCGCGGCCAGCCTGTCGTACATCCAGTCGGCCAGCACGCCCGTCGTGGCGTCGTAGCCGAACAGGTAGTCCACGGTGGCGGCCAGCTCGAACGCGCCCTTGTACCCGTGCCTGCGCATCGCCGCCAGCCAGTTGGGGTTGACCACCCGGGCGCGGAAGACCCGCGCGGTCTCCTCGTGCAGGGTCCTGGTCCGCACCGCGTCCGGGCGGGTGCTGTCGCCCACGTACGCGGCGGGCGCCCGGCCGGTGAGCGCCCGCACGGTGGCGATCATCCCGCCGTGGTACTGGAAGTAGTCGTCGGAGTCGGCGATGTCGTGCTCGCGGGTGTCGACGTTCTTCGCGGCCACCGCGATCCGCCGGTAGGCGCTCTCCATGTCCTGCCGCGCCGGTGCCCCGTCGAGGTCGCGGCCGTAGGCGAAGCCGCCCCAGACCGCGTACACCTCGGCCAGGTCGGCGTCGTCGCGCCAGTTCCCGCTCTCCATCAGCGGCAGCAGGCCCGCGCCGTAGGCACCCGGCCGGGAGCCGAAGATCCGCAGGGTGGCCCGCCGCTCGTCGCCGTGCGCGGCCAGGTCGGCGTCGGCATGCGCCCGCACGTAGTTCTCCTCGGCGGCCTCCGCGAGGCCCGCGACCAGCCGTACCGCGTCGTCCAGCATGGTGACGACGTGCGGGAAGGCGTCCCTGAAGAAGCCGCTGATCCGGACGGTCACGTCGATCCTGGGCCGGCCGAGTTCGGCGAGCGGGACCGGTTCGAGGCCGCTGACCCGGCGGGACGCCTCATCCCAGACCGGCCGCACGCCGAGCAGCGCGAGCACCTCCGCCACGTCGTCGCCCGCCGTGCGCATGGCACTGGTGCCCCAGACCGACAGCCCGACGGAGCGCGGCCACTCACCGGTGTCGGACCGGTACCGCTCCAGCAGGGAGTCGGCCATGGCCTGCCCGGTCTCCCACGCCAGCCTGCTGGGCACCGCCCGGGGATCGACGGAGTAGAAGTTCCGCCCGGTCGGCAGCACGTTGACCAGCCCGCGCAGCGGCGACCCGCTCGGCCCGGCGGGGACGTAACCGCCGTCGAGCGCGTGCAGCACCGCGCCGATCTCGTCCGTGGTCCTGGCGAGCCGGGGCACGATCTCCCCGGCCGCGAACCCGAGCACCTTCTCCACGGCGGCCAGGACCCCGGAGCCGGGGTCACCCCCGCCGGCCAGGACGGACGCGGTGACGGGGGAGACGGCGAACGGGTCCCAGCCGCGCTCCTCCATGCCCTCGACGAGGGCGCGGGCCAGCGACTCGGCCTCGTCCACGCTCACCCTCGCGGCGCCGCCGTCCTCGGCCAGGCCGAGGGCCTCACGCAGGCCGGGGAGTGCCTCCTGACCGGCCCAGATCTGGCGGGCGCGGAGCATGGCCAGCACGAGGTCGACGCGGGCCTTCCCCTCGGGGGCGTCGCCGAGCACGTGCAGGCCGTCGCGGATCTGGACGTCCTTGACCTCGCAGAGCCATCCGTCGACGTGCAGCAGGAAGTCGTCGAACCCGCTGTCCTGCGGCCGGTCGTCGACGCCCAGGTCGTGGTCGAGCCTGGCGGCCTGGATCAGCGTCCAGATCTGCGCCCGGACGGCGGGCAGCTTGGCCGGGTCCATGGCCGCGATCGAGGCGTGCTCGTCCAGCAGCTGCTCCAGCCGGGCGATGTCGCCGTAGGTCTCCGCGCGGGCCATCGGCGGCACCAGATGGTCGACCAGTACGGCGTGCGCCCGCCGCTTGGCCTGCGTGCCCTCACCGGGGTCGTTGACCAGGAACGGGTAGACCAGCGGCAGGTCGCCGAGCGCCGCGTCGGGGCCGCAGGAGGCCGACATCCCCGCCGACTTGCCGGGCAGCCACTCCAGGTTGCCGTGCTTGCCGACGTGCACGATCGCGTGCGCGCCGAAGTCGTCGGCCAGCCACCGGTAGGCGGCCAGGTAGTGGTGGCTCGGCGGCAGGTCGGGGTCGTGGTAGATGGCGACCGGGTTCTCCCCGAAGCCGCGCGGCGGCTGGACCATCACCACGAGGTTGCCCGCGCGCAGCGCGGCCAGCACGATCTCGCCGTCGGGGTCGCGGCTCCGGTCGACGAACGACTCGCCCGGCGGCGGCCCCCAGTGCGCCTCGACGTCGTGCCGCAGGTCCTCGGGCAGCGTCTCGAACCACGCCCGGTAGCGCGCGGCCGGGATCCGCACCGGGTTCGCGGCCAGTTGCTCCTCGGTGAGCCAGTTCCGGTCCTGGCCGCCCGCCGCGATCAGCGCGTGGATCAGCGCGTCGCCGTCCAGTTCCGCCACGCCGGGGAAACCGTCTCCGAGGTCGTACCCGGCCTCCGCCATGGCCGTGAGCAGCCTGACCACGCTGGCCGGGGTGTCCAGGCCGACCGCGTTGCCGATCCTGGAGTGCTTGGTCGGGTACGCCGACAGCATCACCGCGATCCGCCGTTCCGGTGCCCTGACGTGCCGGAGCAGGCCGTGCCGTACCGCGATGCCGGCCACCCGCGAGGCCCGCTCGGGATCGGCCACGTACACGGTCAGGCCCTCGTCGTCGACCTCCTTGAAGGAGAACGGCACGGTGATGATCCGCCCGTCGAACTCGGGGATCGCCACCTGGGAGGCCGCGTCGAGCGGGGACAGGCCGTCGTCGTTCTCCCGCCAGGCGTCCCTTCCCGTGGTCAGGCAGAGGCCCTGCAGGATCGGCACGTCCAGCTCGGCGAGCGCGCCGACGTCCCACGCGGAGTCGTCCCCGCCCGCCGAGGCGGTCGCCGGGCGGGTGCCCCCGGCGGCGAGCACGGTGACCACCAGGGCGTCCGCGGCCCGGAGCGTGTCGAACAGGCCGGGCTCGGCGCTGCGCAGGGAACCGCAGTAGACGGGCAGGGCCTGGCCGCCCGCCTCCTCGATGGCCAGGCAGAGCGTCTCGACGAAGGCGGTGTTGCCCGCGACGTGGTGCGCGCGGTAGTAGAGCACGCCGATGACGGGGCCCTCGGTGCGTCGCGCGACACGTTCGAGGGGGCCCCAGCCCGGGGTGGGCGCGGGCGGTGCGAAGCCGTACCCGGTGAGCAGCACCGTGTCGGAGAGGAAGGCGTGCAGCTGGGCCAGGTTCGCCGGACCGCCGTGCGCGAGGTAGGCGTGCGCCTCGGCGCAGACCCCGCCGGGCGCCGTGGACAGCTCCATCAGCTCGGCGTCGGGGGCCTGCTCGCCACCGAGGATCACGACGGGCCGCCGGTCGGCGAGCAGCGCGTCCAGCCCGTCCTGCCATGCCCGCCGGCCGCCGAGCAGCCGCACGACCACGAGGTCCGTGCCCTCGGTCAGCGCGGGCAGGTCCTCGGCGGACAGCCGCGCCGGGTTGCCGAGCCGGTAGTTCGCGCCGCTCGTCCGCGCGCTGAGCAGGTCGGTGTCGGAGGTCGACAGCAGCAGGACGGCGGGTGGCGCGGGTGGTGCGGCCGATCGTGGGGTGGGCGGCACGGAACGCATGCGGAAGTCCTCCCTCGGGGTCCTCGCCCCGGGTCGTCGTCGTCGCGACGGCAGGAGTCTCCTGGCTCCCGGATCAACGCTCACCCCGGCCTTCCCGTCCGTTGCCGGACCGTGGCCTTCGGTGGGGTTCGCTCCCCGGTTACAGTGGCGGGACCGCGCCGGTTTCACACCGGCTTCCTCCCTGCGCCGTCGCCTAGGTCACACTATGCCAGGCGGACATCCGTAAAGAAATGGGAGCTACCATCCACTGCGTGTCAATAACCGACCCTCCCGGAAGAACCCGGGCCGACGTGTGTCCCGGAGCGCTCCAGGTGCACGCCGCGGCCGACGGCGGCCTGGCACGGATCAGGATTCCCGGCGGGGCGCTCACGGCGCGTCAGCTCCGCGTGGTCGCCGCCGCCGCCCGGGAGCTCGGATCCGGCGTGATCGAGCTGACCTCCCGGGCGAACCTCCAGGTGCGCGGCCTCCCGCCGCAGGACGGCGACCCCCTTCCCGCCATGGACCCGGCACGCGACGACGCGCGCGTTCCAGGCGTCGGGTCTTCTCCGGCCGGGGCCTTCGCACGTGACGACGCGCGCGTTCCGGACGACGACCGGCGGCCTTCCCCGGCATCCGACCTCGCCGTGCGGCTGGCCGCCGCCGGGCTGCTGCCGTCGGCCACGCATGAGCGGGTACGCAACATCGTGGCCTCGCCCCTGGCCGGGCGGGCACCCGCGAGCCTGCTCGACGTCCGTCCGCTCGTGTCCCGGCTGGACGGGGAACTCCGCGCCCGGCCCGCGCTCGCCGACCTGCCCGGCCGGTTCCTCTTCGCGCTCGACGACGGCTCGGGCGACATGGCGGCTCTCGGCGCGGACGTCACGCTGCTGCCGGTCGATCCGGTGGACGCCTCGGTGGACGATGTCTCCGAGGTGGCGCTGCTGCTCGCCGGTGCCGACCGGGGGCTGCGCGTCCCCGTCTCCTCCGCCGCCACCGGCATGCTCGCGGTCGCCGAGGCGTTCCTGGCCGAGCGCGCCGAGCAGGGGTCGGGCGCGTGGCGGCTCGCCGAGCTGACCGACGGCCCAGGACGGGTCTCGGCCCGCGTTCTCGGGACGGAGCCGGCTCTCCGGCTGTCCGCCCCCGCCGTACGACGGGCGCGGGCGGCGGGGGAAGGCACGGTCGGGGTCATCGCGCAGCGTGACGGAAGATCGGCCCTCACCGTTCTCGCCGCGCTCGGGCGGCTCACTGCGGCCCAGCTGGAGGCGCTCGCCCGGGCGGCCGAGCACGGCGGGGGAGAGGTCCGGGTGACGCCGTGGCGGACGATCGTCGTCCCAGACCTGCCGCCGCGGGAGGTCGACGGCCGGCGGGCGGCGCTCGCGGACGCGGGCCTGGTCTGCGACCCGGGGTCACCGTGGCTGGGCCTGACCGCCTGCGCCGGCCGGCCCGGATGCGCCAAGGCCCTCGCCGACGTCCACGCCGACGTCCACGCGGGTGTGCACGCGGGTGTGCACACGAACGGCGGCACCGGCTCCGAGTCCGGCGCGGGCGGTCCTGGCGGCGTCCGCCCCCCGCTGAGCCGCACCCGTGCGCTTCCCGTGCACTGGTCGGGCTGCGAGCGGCGATGCGGACGCCCGCGCGGCCGGGTCGTGGACGTGGTCGCGACCGGAGACGGATACCGCGTCGAGGCGGACGGCGTGAGCCGTACGTTCGCCGACGCCGAGCAGACGAGCGCCGCGGTGGCGGCGACTAGAGAGGAAAAGTGATCGACTACATCAGGGACGGGGCGGAGATCTACCGCCGCTCCTTCGCCACCATCCGCGCGGAGACGGACCTCGGCGGCATGCCGCCGGGCGTCGCACAGGTCGCTGTCCGCATGGTGCACGCCTGCGGCATGGTCGACCTCGTCGACGACCTCGCGTGGTCGCCGGGAGTCGTCACGGCGGCGCGCGGGGCGCTGCGCGACGGCGCGCCCGTGCTGTGCGACGCCATGATGGTCGCCTCCGGCGTCACCAGGCGGCGGCTGCCGAAGGCGAACGAGGTGATCTGCACGCTCGGCGACCCGCGGGTGCCGGAGCTGGCGCTGCGGCTGGGCACCACCCGCAGCGCCGCGGCGCTGGAGTTGTGGCGCGACCGGCTCGACGGCGCGGTGGTCGCGATCGGCAACGCGCCGACCGCGCTGTTCCGCCTGCTCGAACTGGTCGAGGAGGGTGCCGGACGCCCGGCCGCGGTGCTGGGCGTGCCGGTCGGCTTCATCGGGGCCGCGGAGTCGAAACTGGCCCTGGCCGAGCACCCGGCCGGACTCGACCACCTGGTGGTGCACGGGCGCAGGGGCGGCAGCGCGATGGCGGCGGCCGCGGTCAACGCGGTCGCGAGCGAGGAGGAGTGAGCGGGTTGAGCAGGGATCTCGGGTGCCTGTACGGGGTCGGGCTCGCGATGGCGGCGGCTGTCGTCAACGCGGTCGCGGGTGAGGGGGAGTGAGCGGGTTGAGCGAGGGTCTCGGGTGCCTGTACGGGGTCGGACTGGGGCCGGGAGACCCGGAGCTGGTGACGGTGAAGGCGGCCAGGCTGCTCGGCGCGGCCGACGTGATCGCCTACCACAGCGCCCGGCATGGGCGGAGCATCGCCAGGTCGGTGGCCCTGCCCTACCTGCGGGGAGACCAGGTCGAGGAGGCGCTGATCTACCCGGTGACCACCGAGACCACCGACCACCCCGGCGGATACCAGGGCGCGCTCGACGACTTCTACGCCGACTGCGCCGTGCGGCTGGCCGCGCACCTGGACGCCGGACGCGACGTGGTGGTGCTCTGCGAGGGCGACCCGCTCTTCTACGGCTCCTACATGCACATGCACAAGCGGCTCGCGCACCGGTACCCGACCGAGGTGGTGCCGGGGGTGACCTCGGTCAGCGGGGCCGCCGCGGTGCTCGGCCGCCCGCTGGTCGAGCGGGACGAGACGCTGACCGTGCTGCCCGGCACGCTCCCGGCGGACGTGCTGGCCGAGCGGCTGGCCGCCGCCGACTCGGCCGCGGTGCTGAAACTCGGCAGGACCTTCGAGAAGGTCCGCGCCGCCTTCGCCGAGGCCGGTCGCCTCGACGACGCCTGGTACGTCGAGCGGGCCACCACCGGCGAGCAGCGCATCGAGCCGCTGGCGGACGTCGACCCCGCCTCGGTCCCGTACTTCTCCCTCGCGCTGCTGCCCAGCCCGCTCGTTCCGCTCACGGAGGCCGCGGCCGGAACCGACGCGACCCCGCTCGTGGTGGGGGACACCGGCGATCGGGACGTCTCCCGGTCCTCGCTCGGGACGGAGATCGTCGGCGATCGCGGGGAGGAGGCCGGGGGCGACCGGCGTGGCGAGGTCGTCGTCGTCGGACTCGGCCCCGCCGGGCGGCCGTGGCTGACCCCCGAGGTACAGGACGCCCTCGCCCGGGCCGACGAGCTGATCGGCTACGGCCCCTACCTCGATCGGGTGCCGCCCAACCCGCGCCAGCGCCGCCACCCCACGGACAACCGGGTCGAGGCCGAGCGCGCCGCGCACGCGCTGGGGCTGGCCGCCGCCGGATCGCGGGTGGCCGTGGTCTCCTCGGGCGATCCGGGGGTGTTCGCCATGGCCAGCGCGGTGCTTGAGGTCGCGTCCGAGCCGAGGTTCGCCGATGTCGAGGTACGCGTGCTGCCCGGCCTGACCGCCGCCCAGGCGGTGGCCAGTCGCGCCGGGGCCCCGCTGGGCCACGACTTCTGCGTGCTGTCGCTGTCCGACCTGCTCAAGCCGTGGGAGGTCGTCGCGGACCGGATCACCGCCGCGGCACGGGCCGACCTGGTGCTGGCGATCTACAATCCGGCCTCGCGGAGCCGGACCTGGCAGGTGGCCGCCATGCGCGACCTGCTGCTCGAACACCGCTCCCCGCGCACGCCCGTCGTCATCGGACGGGATGTCGGCGGTCCGCAGGAGAGCGTGCGCGTCGTGGAGCTGGCCGATCTCGACCCCGCCGCGATCGACATGCGCTGCCTGCTGATCGTGGGCTCGTCCACCACCCGGCTCACCGAACGCGGCGGACGGCCCGTCGTCTACACCCCGCGCCGTTACCCGGCCTGAGCCTTCACCCAGGCCGCGGCCGCCTCGGCGGTGTCCGCCAGCGGGACACCGCCGGGAACCGGCGGCCGCCGTACGATGACCACCGGAAGCCCCAGCTCCCGCGCGGCGGCCAGCTTGGCGGTGGTCATCTCGCCGCCGCTGTCCTTGGTCACCAGCACCTCGACGCGGTGCTCGCGCATCAGCTCCAGCTCTCCGCGCAGGGTGTACGGCCCCCGGGAGAGCACGACCACCGTCCGGCCGGGCAGCGGTGGGGTGGGCGGATCGACGGACCTGGCCAGGAACCACAGGTCAAGGCCGGTGAACGCGGCCAGGCTGCGGCGGCCGGTGGTGAGGAAGACCCGCCTCCCCAGCTCGGGCAGCAGGCGGGCGGCGGCCTCAAGCGTGGGCACCCAGCGCCAGTCGTCGTCCGGACCCTGCTGCCAGCCGGGGCGGCGCAGCACCAGCAGCGGCACCCCGGTGCCGGCGGAGGCCGAGACGGCCGAGGCGGTCATCCGCCGGGCGAACGGGTGGGTGGCGTCGACGACCAGGTCGATCGCGTGCTCCCGCAGCCACTCGGCGAGCCCCTCGGGGCCGCCGAATCCCCCCTCGCGCACCTCGCCGACCGGGAGCCTGGGGTTGGCGACCCGTCCCGCCAGCGAGGACACCACGTGCAGATCCGCCTGCCCGTCCAGCCGGGCGGCCAGCGCCCTGGCCTCCGCGGTGCCGCCCAGGATCAGCAGGCGTCGCATCGGCCGCTCACCCCCGGCACCTGTCCGCCGAGTAGAGGTGGCTGTCGGGGAACGCCGAGGCCGTCAGCACCCGCCCGACCACGATCACCGCCGTCCGCAGCACCCCGGCGGCCCTGACCCGCTCGGCGATGTCGGCCAGGGTGCCCCGCAGGATCACCTCGTCGTCCCTGCTCGCCCGGGCCACCACCGCCACCGGGCAGTCGGCGCCGTAGGCGGGGAGCAGCTCCGCGACGACCGCCTCGATCCGCTGCACGGCCAGGTGCAGCACCATGGTCGCCCGGCTCGCGCCGAGCGTGGCCAGCTCCTCGCCCTGCGGCATCGGCGTGGCACGCGCGGACGTACGGGTGAGGATGACGGACTGCCCGACTCCCGGCACGGTGAGCTCCCGCTTCAGCGAGGCCGCCGCGGCCGCGAAGGCCGGGACACCCGGCACCACGTCGTACGGGATGCCGAGCGCGTCCAGCCGCCGCATCTGCTCGGCCATCGCGCTGAAGACGGAGGGGTCGCCCGAGTGCAGCCGGGCGACGTCCAGCCCGGCCGCGTGCGCGCCGGCCATCTCGGCGACGATCTCATCGAGGGTGAGCCCGGCCGTGTCCACCAGCCGTGCCCCGGGCGGGCAGTCGTCCAGCAGCTCGCGCGGCACCAGCGATCCGGCGTACAGGCACACCGGGGACGAGGCGATCACCCGCAGGCCGCGCACCGTGACGAGGTCGGCGGCTCCGGGACCCGCTCCGACGAAACGCACCCTGGCCGTCAAGACTCCTCCTCCTTGACCGGTGACTCTTTGACCGGTGACTCCTTGACCGATGACCAGACGGTCACCGGCATCATCGTCCGCCAGCCGGTGAAGCCGCCGACCGGGGCGGCGCGGCCGACCGCGAGGCGCACCAGGTCCCCGCCGTGCCTGCCGTACCAGTCGGCCACCACCGCCTCGGACTCCAGGGTCACCGCGTTGACCACCAGCCTGCCGCCCGGCCTGAGCGCCGCCCAGCAGGTGCTCAGCACGCCGGGGACCGTCGCGCCGCCGCCGACGAAGACGGCGTCGGGCGCGGCCAGCCCGGCGAGCGCGCCGGGGGCCGTGCCGACGACGATCTCCAGCTCGGGCACTCCCAGCGCGGCGGCGTTGCGCGCGGCCCGCTCCGCCCGGTCCCGGCGGCTCTCCACCGCCACGGCCCGGCACGCGGGATGGCAGCGCATCCACTCGATCGCGATGCTCCCCGCACCCGCGCCGACGTCCCACAGCAGCTCGCCGGGGACGGGCGCGAGGCGGGACATGGTGACCGCCCGCACCTCGCGCTTGGTCAGCTGCCCGTCGTGCTCGAACGCCTCGTCCGGCAGCCCGGGGACGCGGGGGAGCGGGACGTGTCCCGGGTCAGACATTGCCGAGCACCCGGGTCACCTGGATCTCGATCACGACACGGTCGGGGTTCACCCGGGGGGCGCGGTAGCGCAGCGCGTACCGGCGCTCGGCGTCGGCGACCTCCTCGGGGGTGCCCCGGAGCACCGCACGTCCCTCCAGGGTGGACCAGCGCCGCCCGTCGACCTGGCAGACGGCGGCCGGCGCGCCCGCCGGACCCGCGGCGGCCACCAGCCGGGCCTTGTACGACCCGCGCGAGGTGATGACCCGGGCGATCGCCGTGCCGGCGTCGAGTGTCACCCCGACGGGCACCACGTGCGGCGTCCCGTCGGAGCGGACGGTGGTCAGCGTGCACAGGTGCCGCTCACGCCAGAACGCGTCGAATCCCTCGCCGAGTCCGGCCAGGTCCGGTCGCGTGGCCCCCTCAAATATCACGTCACCCCAATGGTCGTCGGTACGTTCACCCAATGATCGAACCCCCGTGGCGTACCGTTGCGGGACGCAGCCCTCTCCCGGTGCCGGGCAGGGCATGCCGCAGGTCACCCGTGGAGGGGTTGTGAACTGCTGGTTGTTTCATCAGTGTTTATCAGTTCTCTACTGGATTCTTCCACCCGGTTGGCTGGGGCATCGGACGGGACGGCACGCGGTGCCTAGGTTCACTCCCGGGTCGGTGCCGGGTTTTCTCCCCGTTGGGAAGCTGTCGATCATCGCCCGGACGTAGGCTCACCACCATCTGCTGGCAACACCGAGTAAAGGGCGGGGGTGGGGTGGTGCGGGTTCATCAGGCCTACCGCTACGCCCTCGACCCCACCCCCGAGCAGGCCGAAGCGCTCGCCTCGCACTGCGGCGCGGCACGGTTCGTCTTCAACTGGGGCCTGGCCCGCGTCAAGGCCGCGCTGGACCAGCGCGACGCCGAGCGCTCCTACGCGGTGGCCGAGGATCAGCTGACCGAGGTGCCCTGGTCGCTGTACTCCTTGAGACGGTCGTGGAACCTCGCCAAGGGTGAGGCAGCGCCGTGGTGGGCGAACAACTCCAAGGAGGCCTACAACAGTGGCCTGGACGGGGTGGCACGGGGGTTGAAGAACTGGGCGGCCTCCCGCACTGGCACCCGGGCGGGTAAGAAGGCTGGGTTTCCCCGGTTCAAGTCCAAGCACCGCACTACCCCGGCCTGCCGGTTCACCACCGGCACCATCCGGGTTGAGGTTGATCGCCACCATCTCACGCTGCCCCGGCTGGGCGCGATCCGCACCCGTGAGTCCACCCGTAAACTCGCCCGCCACCTCGAACGCGGCACCGGCCGGATCCTGTCGGCCACCGTCCGGTTGGAGGGAGGCCGGTGGGTGGTGGCTCTCACCTGCCAGATCGACCGCACCCAGCGCACCCCGGCGCTACCGGGGGCGGTCGTGGGCGTGGACCTGGGTGTGAAGGACCTCGCAGTGCTGTCCACAGGCGAGGTCGTCGCCAACCCCAAGCACCATCGAACGGCACTGCGCAGGCTGCGTAGATTGAACAAGCAGTTGGCCCGCCGGGTGGGACCGCGCACCCCCGACGGGGGGTGGCATGAGGCGTCGGCCCGGTGGTTCAAGGCCAAGGCGGCGCTGGCCAGGGTGCACGCCCGGGTGGCCAACCAGCGACGCGACGGCATCCACAAGCTCACCACCCGCCTGGCGAGCACCTACGGCACGGTCGTGGTCGAGGACCTCAACGTGTCGGGGATGCTCGCCAACCGGTGCCTGGCCCGCGCGGTGGCCGATGTCGGGATGGGTGAGGTGAGACGGCAGCTTACCTACAAGACCGGCTGGAGTGGCGGGCGGCTGGTAGTGGCCGATCGCTGGTATCCCTCCAGTAAGACGTGTTCGGGTTGTGGTGCGGTGAAAGCCAAGCTGCCCCTGTCCGAACGCACCTATGAGTGCACCGGGTGCGGCCTGGTCCTGGACCGGGATCTTAACGCTGCACTCAACCTGGCCGCTCTTGCGGCCGACGTCGCCCAGAGTTGCGGGGAGACGCTAAACGCCTGTGGAGGAGCGGTAAGTCCTGGTGTTCGCGCCAGGCTCGCACCGGTGAAACGGGAACTCCCGCAGGGGAGAACGCTGCCACGGCAACGCGGCGGCTCGCTGGTCCTCACAGAGAAACACTGAGAATCAGCGAACGGCCAGAGTGTACTTGGGGACGGAGCTGCCCAGGTCAGACCGGGTCGGACGACCCGGACCCGCTCGGCAGCAGCAGCGCGACCAGCACGCCCACCCCGCACAGGGCGGCGGTGATCAGGAAGATCTCGCTGTACTCGGTGTGCAGCGCCGCCCTGACCTTCTCCTCGTACTCGGCGAGCCGGGTGGCGTACACGGCCGGGTCCACGCCGAAGGGCAGCGGTGTGTCCAGGTCCGCGGTGAGGGACTGGAAGCGGTGGAAGCCCCAGGCGGACAGCGCGGCGACACCGAGCAGCATGCCCATCATCCGGGCCACGACCACCGCCGCCGAGGCCACCCCGTGCTGGACGGCGGGGACGGCGCGCAGCACCGCGGAGGAGACCGGTGCGATCACCAGACCCAGACCCAGACCGGCGACGATCAGGTCGGCGTCCATCCGGTACCCGGCCGAGGCGAGGTCCAGTGGCCACTGGCCGATGCGCACGTAGCCGACCGCGGCCAGCGCCAGCCCGATCACCGTCACCGCGCGCTCACCGTACCGGCGGGACGCCAGGCCGCCCACCAGAGCGGCCACCGAGAGCGCGACCAGGAAGCGCGACAGCACCAGGGCGCCGTCCAGGGTGTCCAGGCGCAGCAGGGTCTGGGCCGACAGCTGCACGTCGACCAGGGTGACCAGCAGCGCGGCACCGGTCAGGAAGCTCACCCCGAGCGTGGCGAAGAACGGGCCGCGCAGCACCCCCGCCATGTCGATCAACCGGGTTCTGGCGCGCGTCTCCCACGCGACGAACACGGCGCCGGACACGACCCCGCCGACGATCGCCGGCAGGCCCCAGGGCGGGAGGACCGCCTTGCTCGGGTCGGGGTTGTAGAGACCGGCCACGAGCAGGCCGAGCGCGAGCGCCAGCAGCAGCCCGCCGATCACGTCGACGCGGCTGCCGCCGGCGCCGTTCCGGTCACGGCCGGGGGGCGGCACCGACCGATGTACGGCGACCGCGGCCAGGGCCACCAGCGGGATGTTCAGCCAGAAGATCGACCGCCAGCCGCCGAGTTGCACGCCGCCGAGCTGGAGGGTGGACGGGACCAGGGCGGCGAGGGCCGCGCCGTACAGGGGGCCCAGCACGCTGCCGAGCTCCTGGGCCGATCCCACCGCGCCGAGCGCCACCGGACGCTCGTCCTCATCCCACAGATCTCCGATCAGAGCCATGGTGATGGGCAGCAGCGCACCGCCCGCGACCCCCTGCAGGGCCCGTCCGGCGACCAGCCAGGGCACCGTCTCACCCAGCGCGGTGACCACCGAGCCCACCGCGAAGCCCGCCAGGCAGAGCTGGATGAGCGGGCGCCTGCCGTACCGGTCGGAGAGCTGGCCGAGCAGCGGCATGGCCGCGATGTAGCCGAGCAGGAAGCCGGTGACGATCGGGGTGGCCCGCTCCATGTGGTTGAGCGGGACGTCGACGTCCTTGGCGATGTCGACGAGGACCGTGACCACGACGTACGCGTCCAGCGCCGCCAGCAGCACTGCGGTGCCGCCGACGCCGAGAGCGGCCCGTCGCCGGGCCGTCCGGCCACCGTCCTCCGGGACGGCGCGGGTCGCCATCACTGAGCCGGAGCGGTGACCTGGACCGGCACGTCGTAGTCGCTGAAGACCACGATCACCTTGCCGCCGGTCAGTGGCAGATCCGCCTTGAGCAGGCGGCTGGTGGTCTTGTCGATCCAGAGCGTGCCGTCCACGCTCTGCGCGAGGCCGGGCACCATCGTGGCGAGCACCTGCTGGGAGAGCGTCGCCGAGACCCGGTAGGAGTCGACGCCGTTCACCTTCTCGGCCGCCTGGGTCTTCGGGTCCAGCGCGTTGCTCAGCAACTGTACGACGCCCTTCTCCGGGTTGAGGATGGCGGACGGGTCGTAGATCGCCGCCAGCTGGCTCCGTGACATCTTCTGGAAGCCTCCGGTCACCCCCTTGAAGTGGACGGTCTCCCCGATCAGCACGAAGCTGATCTCCTGGAGGCTGCCCGCCACGTCGATCTGGATGGTGCCGTCCGCGTCGCCGGTCCCGCTGAGGCGGCCGGAGGCCTTCTTGACCGGCACCGCGGGAGCGCCCTCGGTCTCCATGGAGAAGGTCGCCGACTTCACGGCACGTGTCGCCTCCGCGGACTGCTTGACCAGCTCGGCTCCGCTGGGGAGGGCCGTCGTAGCGTCGGAGGCGTCGCCGCCGCTGCAGGCGGTGACCAGGGAGCACGCGGCGAGCACCGCGGCGATGAAGATCCGGCGAGCAGACATGGGCGGATCGTAACGACAGCGTGGTCTAGTAAGGGAGTACGGGCGGTATCGGTTTCGCGTCAGCGAAAGTTTTTGAGATGCTCCACCACCGGAGCGTAGGCGATTTCCAGCTCGATCAGCTGATCGTCGGTGAGCAGGTCGATGAAATGCCGGCGTACGCCGGCCACGTGGTGCGGCGCGACCCTGTTGATGGTGTCCCAGCCGTGCTCGGTGAGGACGGCGAAGGTGCCGCGCCGGTCATCGGCGCAGGTCTCCCTGGCGACCAGCTCGGCCTTCTCCATCCGGGAGATCTGGTGCGACAGCCGGCTGCGGGACTGGATCGTGGCGTCCGCCAGGTCGCTCATCCGCATGCGGTGCCCGGGGGTCTCCGACAGGTTCACCAGGATCTCGTAGTCGTTCACCGAGAGCCCGAAGGGCTGTAGTTCGCGGTCGAGGCGGTGTTCGAGGAGTTTGTGCGCGGCGAGGTGGGCGCGCCACGCGCGCTGCTCGACTGACGACAGCCAGCGAGGCGTCTCGTCGTTCACCGGTCGCTCACCACTCTCGTTCCCCGCGCCGGTGACTTCGGCGGGTCCGCCCCCCGACCGACCACTCCGTTCGCCGGGCGAGGCCTGCTGCAGGGTCATGGATCAGAACCTACCTCAGAAGGCGCCGATCACTCGTGGTAGGCGGCGTCAGCGCGACCGGAGGGGGTTCTCTCCGTCGTCAGTCGCCCTTCTTGCTCGGTGACGGTGCCGGTGACGGTGCCGGGGATGACGTCGGGGACGGCTCGGCGGTCTCGCCGTTCGGGTCGGTGACCAGTTCCTCGGCGGCGCCCATCACCGTGGCCGCGTTCACCTTCCACTGGCCCCCCGTCTTGATCAGGCTCAGCTCCATGTACGTGCCGAGCATGCGCCGGGTCCCGGCCGTGCTCGTGACCTGGGAGTCGACCACCGTGATCGCCTTCGCCCTGCCCTCGCCGACCTCCGAGACGTAGACGCCGCGGATCGAGGCCGAAGAGCTCGCCCGCATCGTGATGATCACGCCTTCGAGCGGGCTGAACGCCTCGTTGTAGGTCCTCTCGAAGTCCTCGCCGGAGATGGCGAAGACCCGGTCGCGGTAGGCCTGCAGGTCGGTGTGGTCGTAGGTCTGCAGGGCCACGGCGAACTCGCCCGCCCGGGCGGACACCGCCCCGCGGTCGGCCTTCTCCCGCGCCAGCCGGTCGGCGGCCGTCCACTGGAGCACCGCGGTGGTCGCGGTCGCCGCGAACAGCATGGCCGCGACGGCACCGGCCAGCCTGCCGCGCCACGTGCTGAATCCGCTCTTTTTCCGGTCCGCGGCTCCGTGCTCCCGCTCGGGGTCCGCGTTCGCCCCGGCGGACGGTCCGGCCTCCGTCTCGTCAGCGGTCTCCCGGCCCTGCTTCCGCTCGGGAACCGGAGCGTCCTCCTCCGTGCTCGTCCCGGCGGAGGGTCCGGCCTCCGTCTCCTCAGCGGATTCCCGGTCCTGGTCCGGAGTGTCCTCGGCGGGGTCGTGCCGGCGCTGTTCCGACGTGCGGGGGGTGGGGGTCAAGGGCTTACTCCTGTTCACGGCGGCGGGAGGCCCGGCCGACGGCGATCCAGCCGAGCACACCGCCGGAGACGACGACCGCGGCGAAGATCGCAACGATGAGGGGGGTCATGTCCTGGGAGGACTCCGAGGTCCGGCCGGCGTCCGCGGCCGGTACCGGCTGCCGGCTCTCCTCGGGCGCCGGCGTCGCGTCGCCGGGCTCGGCGGTCGCTCCGTCCGCCGACTCGTCGTCGGTGGTTCCTTCGGCGTTCTCTTCGCTGGGAGCCTCCTCGTCCCTTCCGACCGCCACCTTGCTCGCGGGTCCCTTCGGGCAGGTACGGAGCTTGGGAATCGTCGGGGGAGCCAGCGGGTTGCGATACTCCCGCGCGGCCTTGGGACCGCCGGGGACGCTGAAGATGAACGCGGTCCTGCCGTACAGGCCGTCGGCCTGCCTGTCGCCCACGTCGGCGAGCAGCGCCTGAGCGGTGGGTATGTTGCGGAGCAGGCGGTTGACGTTGTCGGGGGCGGCGCCGCCGAATATCTTGCCGGGTTTGATGCCTCCGGCGGTCAGCAGGCAGGAAAGGCCGGGGCGCGCGGTGGTGAGCAGGGTGTTGACCTGCCGGAAGAAGCTCGGCCCGTGGTCGAGGGCGGCGTTCAGCTGTTTGCGGGAGTCGCGGATGGCCTGGGTCACCCCGGCCAGGTCCGCCACCCCCTCGGACAGTTTCTCGCGCCGGCCCGCCAGGGTTCCGGTGAGCCTGGTGAGCTGCACCGACAGCTCGTCCAGCACGTCGGTGTTCTCGGCGAGGGTCGCGGTGAGGTCGTGCGCGTTGTCGACGATCTCCCGGATCGAGGTCGTCCGCCCGTTCAGCCCGGCCGCCAGCTCTCCCACGATGGTCCGGGCGTCCTCGGCCGGCACCGCGTCGAGCAGCTTGCCGATTCCGTCGAACAGCTTCCGGTAGTCGAGCGGCACCGAGGTGCTGGCCAGCGGGATGGTGGCGCCCGCGGCCAGGACGGCGCCCCCGCCGGCTCCGCCTTCGGGCGGGGAGATCTCCACGTACGGCTCGCCGACGGCGGACTTACGACGCACCTCGGCGGTGACGTCCCGGGGCAGTCGCACCCCGCGATCGATGCTCAGCGCGACAACGATCTTGCCGGGGGCCAGCTCCACGCCGCTGATCCGGCCGATCCGCACGCCGAGGTAGGCCACGTCGAAGCCCTCCACCAGGCCTGGGGAGGAGAGGAACTCGGCGTTGATCCGGTACGGCCGCTCGACGAGGTCGAGCTTGATGATGGTGGTGAACGCCCACACGGTCATCACGACGCCGAGTACCACGAAGAAGCCGAGGTTGATCCAGATGCGGTTCCTCATCGCGGCGGCCCCAGCAGCAGGCGGAAGTCGTCCACCGAGTTGGGCAGGCGGGGCCTGTCGCTCTTCTTCGGCTCGGACACCAGCAGTCCTTTCAGCCACACGGAGATCAGCAACTGGCCGTTCACCACGAGCGGTGGCTGGTCGAGGAAGCTCTGCACCCGGCTCACCAGCAGCTTCAGGTCCTCCTTGCCGCGTATCGCGGAGGCGGAGACCGCGTCGAGTTCGCGCAGCAGGGTGCGCAGCCGGGCCTCGTGCCTGGGATAGATGGTGTCGTTGGCCTCGCGGGCCAGCGCGGTGAGTTCTTTGAGGGTCTTCTTGATGTGCCTGCGGCCGTGGTTCAGGCGGGTGGTGGCGTCGGCGAGCGTGCCGGGCAGCCGGTCCAGCTCCGCGGTGCCCTTGGCGAGTTCGTCGCCGAGCCTGGCCAGGCCGTCGATGGTACGGGCCAGGTCCTCGCGGGACTGCGCGTAGGCGGTGGTGACCTCGGTGGTCTGCCGCAGGAGCCGGTTGAGGTCCTTGCCCTTGCCGCCGATCCCGGTCGCCGCCGCGTCCAGGACGGCGTTCACGTCCTGGGCGCCGAGCGCGTCGATGAGCGGCCCGGCCCGTTCGGTGACCTGCTCGATGTCGGGCTTGACGGAGGTCACGGCGATGGCCGAGCCGTTCCGCATGAACGGCCCCGTCGTCATGTCCCGTCCTTCGGGAAGATCCAGCTCGACGTAGTTCTCGCCGAGGATCGAGGTCTTGGCGACGATGGCGCTCGTCCCCTCGGGCACCTGGTTGCCGTCCTCGATGGACATGGTGACCTTCGCCCGGTAGCCCTCCAGCCGGATGTCGGTCACGCTGCCCACCCGCACGTCGGAGACCTGCACGCTGTGCCCGGCGACCAGACTCTGCACGTCGTCGAAGGTCGCGGTCAGGGTGAGCCCGCCGGTCGGCGCGCCCAGGGTCTGCAGGCTGCACGCCGTGCCCAGCCAGAGCACGGCCAGCCCGGCGACCGGGCGGGTCCACCGCCGCCACCGGCCCGCGCCCGCCGGTGTCCCCGATGGCGTCTTTGTCCGCTCCCGTAGTCCCGTGCCCATCAGCGGCCCTTCCCGCTTCCCTGCCAGGGGCAGTTGCTCAGCTCTCCCGGCAGGCAGGGCACCCTGCCCAGGCCCAGGGCCTCGAAGAGCGGGGTCAGCCAGGCCCGGGTCAGGGCGTTGAGCACCACACGGATCTTGAGCACGTGGTTCTTCCTGTCCCACGACAGGATCATGTTGTCGAGGAACTTCCTGGTGCTCCTGATACCTTCGGCCACCGACTCGCTGTTGACCTTGAGGGTCAGCACCAGCTCGGCCAGGTTGGCCACCCCCCTGGGCAGCCGTTCCTGGTACGCCTCGATCAGCACGTCACCGCGCTGCACGAGCTCCGCCAGGCCGGTGATGAAGCGTTTCATCCGCTGCCGCTCGTCGGCGAGGGTGGCACCGGCCTCGGCGAAGGCGTCGATGGTGCTCTTCACCTGCTTCTCACGCCTGTTGAGGTTGGTGGCGATCCGGTTGAGTCCTTTGGCCAGCTCGATCAGCTGCTCGTCCTGCCCGGCGAGGGTGCGGGTCAGTGAGGCGGCGTCGGCGAGCGCGCCGTTGATCTGCGTGCCCCGGCCTCTGACGGTGTCGGCCAGGTTGCCGGCCACATCGCCCATCTTGTCGGTGTCGAGGGCGTCGGTGAGCTTGGTGAACGCCTCCAGGGCGTCGTCGATCTCCACCGGCAGGTCGGTCCGCTCCAGCGGGATCACCGTATTGGGGGCGATCCTCGGTTTGCCGGGCGTCCAGGGCGGATGGAGCACCACGTTCCGTTCGCCCAGCGTGTTCTGCGCGGCCACGATGGCGTTGACATCGGCGGGCAGCGGTACCTCGCCGTCGATCAGCAGGTCCGCCCGGACCCGGTCGCCCTCGACCGTGAGCTTCTGCACGGTTCCCGCGTCCAGGCCCAGCACCTTGACCTTCGCCTGCTCGTACAGCGAGGGCGCCGCGCTGAAGTAGGCGGTCAGCCGGTAGGGGCCGGCCCCGCCCGGCAGCAGCGAACACCCTCCGGTGGAGGCCAGCAGCACTCCCGCGAGCAGCGCCGCGATCCCCCTGCGCGCCGGAGCCCACGCAGGGGACCACGCCGCGGCGCGGGCGCGGTGCGAGCGGCTCGCTCCCTGCTGTCCCTGTGCTGTCAACGGCTGTTCCTGTCCTTGCGGATGGCGGCGAGCACTTCGGGGTCGATCGGTCCCAGCCCGGTGGCGATGGCCTCCACCCACGGCCCGTGACCGCCGGTCGCGGCGAGCCCGGAGAAGGTGGGGCCGACCCAGGCGAGAACCGAGTTGAGGTTCTTGCCGCTGGTGGAGTCGAGGCGGTTACCGATGGCGGTCACGTCGTCGAGCACCGTGATCAGGTCCTTCTCGTGCCGGTTGACCAGGGTGGTGATGCTGCCGACCAGGTCGCTGCCGTCGCCGAGCAACGACTTCAGCTCGTCACGGCGGAGTCGCAGCTCGTTGAGCATGACCTCGATCGAGTCGATCAGGCGGCCGATCTGCGCGTCCTTCTTCTCCAGCACGTCCATGATCTTGTTGCCGTTGTCCAGCAGCCGCCGCAGCTCGGGCTCGCTCTCGCTGATGATCTCCGACAGCTCGCCGATGTTGTCCAGCAGCCTGCTGACCCTGCCCTGGCGGGCGGGCTTGAGCTCCGCCAGCTCGGTCAGCAGCCTGTCGACGGAGTCGGTGTCGAGCCGCTGCGCCAGCCGGGTCGCGTCCTTGAGCGCGTCGGTGATCAGCACGGGGGTGCTCGTCCGGGACATGGGGATCCGGCGTCGCTCCTCGGGCAGCTCGTCCATGTACGGGCGGGTGACCGGCCCGGTGAGCCTGACGTAGCGCCCGCCCAGCAGGTTGGACAGGGCGATCTCGGCCCGGGTCTGCGGGCCGAGCCTGATCCCGTCGTCCACCCTCCAGGTCACCACGACGTGCCCCTGGGAGTAGTCGGCACGGACCCCGGTGACCTTGCCGACCGTCACCCCCGCCACCCGGACGTCGTTGCCGGAACGCAGCCCGGCCGAGTCGGGCAGCACCGCCGACATCGTGTATCCCCCCTCCAGCAGCCCCAGGTTGCCGATGAGGAAGGTGACGGCCAGCACGATGGCGAGGACCGCCATCGAGACCAGGCCGACGAGGGTCCTGTCGCGGTCGCGGAACGACTTGAGTGCCATCAGGGCCCCACCAGAACCCGCCGCAGGTCACCGGTGTCGGACAGCTTGAACGAGCCGCGCAGCGGCGGAGGGCTCTTCATCGGGTACGGGCATGGCAGCGGGCCGAGCGCGAAGCAGGGCACGTACGCGGTGACGAAGTCGCCCTGCGCGGTCACCTGGAACGAGCGCCGCATCGGCGGGGGGAGCGTGCCGAGCAGCTTCTCCACACCGCCGATGTTGCGCCGGAAGCCGCCGGTGAACCGGGTCAGACGGCCCACCACCCGGCCGAGCTCCTGGGAGTTCGCGCCGAGCACCCGGTCGCTGACCCTGACCGTGGTGGACAGTTCCACCAGGGCGTCGTCGACCAGTTCGCGGTTACGGGCGAACGCGCCGGTCAGCGCGACCAGGTTGTCGACCAGCTGGGCTATCTGCCTGTCCCTGCGGGCGACGACGTCGGTCACCGTGGCGTAGTCCTCCAGCAGCCCCTGGATGACCTTCTTGCGTTCGGCGATCGTGCCGGTCAGGTCGTCGAGGTTGTCGACCAGCTTTGGGATGTTCTCCTGGTTGCCGTCCAGCGCCTCGCCCGCCGCGGTCAGCAACCGGTTGATCTGTTCGGGGTCGAGGCTGCGGGTGAGCGGGCCCAGGTCGCTGACGAGCTCGCCGATGTCGACCACCGAACTCGTCCGCTCCACGCGGGCGCCGTCGCCGAGCGTCTTGTCCGCGGTGCCCGGCTCCAGGTAGACCACCCGCTGCCCGATCGTGTTGCGCCAGCGGATCGAGGCCGAGCTGTCGGTCGGGACCCGGACGTCCGTCCGTACGTTGAGCGTGACCTCGGCCCGGCCGGCGACCACCTCGATCGTGCCGACCTGCCCGACGGGCGCACCCGCGATCTTCACCTGGTCTCCCTCGTGCAGCCCGGAGACGTCGTCGAAGGTGGCGACGAGGCTGTAGGAGTCGCCCACGTTCACCCTGGCGATCTGGCCGCCGATCAGGATGATCAGCGTGCCCGTCACCAGGAGGAAGAGCGCGAACTTGCCCAGTGTCCAGCGGCGCTGAACCTGCTCCGCGGATCCGGCCACGCGTTCACCCGCCCTTCGTGGAGCCGCACGCGCCAACGAAGAGCTCGCACACGTCCGTCGAGATGAAGGTCTCCATCTTGATCTGGGCGGTACCGTTCGGGCCCTGCCCCGAGGCCAGGTCGTTGAGCGCGGAGAGCAGCTGGTTCAGCCCTCGCACACCGTCCCCGACGATGCCGAGCTGCGCGTACAGCAGGGAGGCGAGGCGTTCACCGGAGTTGACGGTGGCTTTGAGGTCGCCGCGGTGCTCGCGCAGACCGTGCGCGCTCAGGTGGGAGAGATCGTCGAACTCCTTGAGCAGGGCGCGTACCTTGTCGGCCCGCTTCAGCAGGTCGGGGGTGATCACGTTGGTGTTCGCGGAGATGGCCACCAGCTCGTCGCCCTTGTCGGCGAGGGACGCGCTGAGGTCTCCGGCGTCGCCGATGAACCGCCGGAAGTCGGCGCGGTGCCGGTGGGCCACCCCGATGATCTTCCCGGCGTCGTCGACGATCGCCCGCAGCTGCGGACCCTTGCCGTCCAGGCCCCGGCCAAGGGTGTGCACGATGGTCGTGACGTCCTGCGGGTCGATCGCCTTCAGCCCCTCGTACGCGTCGGTGAGGGAGTCCGACAGGTCGGAGGGGGCCTCGGTCCTGGTGATGACCGCGCCGCTGAGCAGGTAGGGGCCGGAGGTCTCGCCGGAGCCGGGGACGAGGTTGACGAACTTGGGGCCGAAGACCGAGCTCGGCTCGATCGTGGCGGTGACGCTCTGGGGCACCCTGACCCCGGGGTCCACGTGGATGGCGACCACGGCCTGGCCCTGCCGGTTCAGGGTGACCGAGCTGACCCCGCCCACCGTGATGCCGCGGATCTTGACGGGGGAGTTGGGGTCCAGGCCCTGGCCCGAGCGGGTGAACACCGCGCTCAGCCGGGTGCCGCTCACCTCGGCCGCACCCCGCACCACCAGGAAGACGGACCCGGCCAGGACCAGCAGCACGGCGACCGAGATCGCCAGTCTGATCGGCAGCGCCACCTCGCCCCTGGTCGCCATCGGGCTCACCCCGTCAGCTTCAGGCTGCTGCCGCCACCCCAGAACAGGTAGGACAGCAGCAGGTTGAGGAGAATGACCGTGATGATCGACTGCCGGATCGCCCGCCCGGCCGCGACGCCCACGCCGACCGGGCCGCCGGTGGCGTTGAACCCGTAGTAGCAGTGGATGCTGACCACGGCGAACGCGAACACCACCACTTTGACCACGCTGTAGACGATGTCGATCACCGGCAGGCCGAGGTAGAAGTAGTAGTCGTAGACGCCGGGCGACATGCCGAACAGGACGGTGCACATCAGCCGGGTGGCGAAGAAGCTGGCGAACAGCGCGATCATGTAGACCGGGATCAGCGCGATCATCGCGGCCACCACGCGGGTGCAGATGAGGTAGGTGAACGCGTTGATGGCCATCACCTCCAGCGCGTCGATCTCCTCGGAGATCCGCATGGCGCCGAGTTCGGCGGTGAAGGACGAGCCGACCTGGGCCGCGAGCGCGACCGCCGCGATGATCGGGGTGATCTCCCGCACGTTGGCGAAGCTGCCCACCAGCCCGATGAAGGACTCGGCTCCGATCGACTGCAGTCCCTGGTAGCCCTGGAGTCCGACGGTGGCACCGACCGCGAAGGCCATGGTGAACACCACGAAGACCATGCCGCCGCCGATGACCGTCGCGCCGACGCCCACCACCACGTCGCTGACCTGGCGCAGCACGACCTTGGAGAACTTCAGCCGCAGGACGATGTCCCTGACCGAGTAGAAGACGACCTTCCACAGGAAGAGCGGCCAGTCCGACAGCGAGGCCAGCCGGTCCAGGCCGTCGCGGGCCAGCCCGTACGCGCGGACCCCCGCGGTGCGCACCTCCGGTACGGCGGCCATCACATGCTCCTCGGCGGGTAGGCGAGGAAGTAGATCATGGTGATCACGTAGTTGACCGCGAAGACCAGCATGAACGTGACGACCGTCGACTGGTTCACCGCCCGGCCCACGCCGACCGGGCTGGTCTGGCAGGTCATGCCGAAGTAGCACGACATGATGGCCGCGATGAAGCCGAAGATCCAGGCCTTGAGCAGCGTGACCAGCAGGTCGCTGGTGACCAGCAGCGAGACCGCGCCGTCGAAGTAGGCGCCGGGCGTGACGCCCTGGACGATGACGTTGAAGAAGTAGCCGCCGCCCGCCCCGGCCACGATGACCAGCGGTACCAGCAGCACCGCCACCGTGCTCGCCGCCCAGAGCCGGGGGGTGACCAGGCGGTGGATCGGGTTGACCGCCATCACCTCCATGGCGGCCAGCTCGTCGCGGATGTTGCGGGCGCCGATGTCGGAGGTCATGGCCGAGCCTCCGGCCCCGGCGATCAGCAGGGCCGAGGCCATCGGGGCGACCTCGCGGACCAGGCCGACGACCACCGCGCCGCCGGTGGCGGAGGAGGCGCCCAGCTGCCAGGCCAGCTGGCCCACCTGCAGGGCGACGGTCGCGCCCAGCGGGAGCGAGACGAGCAGTACGGGCAGGCTCGTGACACGGGCCAGGAACCAGCACTGCTGGACGAACTCCCAGAACCAGGTCCTGACGTCCCAGGTGCGGCGGAAACCCTCAAGGGCGATCACCGACATGTCGCCGACCCGGTCCAGCACGCCGGTCGTCCGGCGGACCAGGTAACCGGTGACCCTCGTCCGTCCGCCGACCGCCATCAACCCGCCGTCCGTTGAGCCATGACCACCTCGGAACTAGCGACTCAGACCATGGATCAGCCACGCTACTGACGGGTATTCCAGTAAGTCGATGCTTCTCAAGTAATTTGATGAAAAGGTATGACCCCCACCTTTCAACTTGTCAGCCCCCCACATTTTCCTCCCGCCTCCCACGGGGCGCGTCCCTGCGCACCCCACGGAAGCCGCCTCACCTACGGACCCCACAAGGCCGCTCACCTACGGGCCTCGTGAGGTCGTTTACCTCCGGCCCCCCGTGAGGCCGCGCCGGCGACTGGACTGAGGAGAGCGGGGCCGCGAGGAACGAGCGGCCCCGGTCGACGAGGGAAGGAGCCGGACAAGAGCGGCCGAACCGCGACGCGTTAGCGTCGCAATTAATACTGCATCCACTTCTCGATCTCGTCCGGGTGGCGGGGCAGACCGCCTGACATGAGACGGGCGCCGTCGGCCGTGATGACGAGGTCGTCCTCGACGCGCACCCCGATGCCGCGCAGCTCCGGCGGCAGCGTCAGGTCGTCAGGCTGCAGGTAGAGGCCGGGTTCGACGGTCAGCACCTGGCCCTCCTCCAGCACGCCGTCCAGATAGACCTCCGCGCGGGCCCTGGCGCAGTCGTGCACGTCCATACCGAGCATGTGGCCACTGCTGCACAGCGTGTAGCGGCGGTACAGGCCGCTGTCCGGCTCCATCGCCTCGTCCGCACTGATCTTCAGCACGCCCCAGTCGCGCAGTCCCTCCGCGATGACCCGCATGGCCGCACCGTGGAAGTCGCGGAAGCTCGCACCGGGTCGCAGGACGGCGATCGCCGCCTCCTGGGCCTCGTACACCAGCTCGTAGACCTGGCGCTGGACGGGGTCGAAGCGCCCGGAAAGCGGCAGGGTCCTGGTGATGTCGGCGGTGTAGAGGTGGTCGGTCTCCACGCCCGCGTCGAGGAGGAGCAGCTCGCTCTCGTTCAGCCGCCCGTCGTTGCGGATCCAGTGCAGCACGCACGCGTTCGCGCCGGAGGCCACGATGCTGTCGTAGCCGACCGCGTTGCCCTCCAGGCGGGAGCGGAGGCCGAAGATCCCCTCCAGGTAGCGCTCGCCGCGCCGGTGCCCCAGGGCGGCGGGCAGGGCCCGCACCACGTCCTCGAACCCGCGGGTGGTCGCGTCCACCGCGAACTGCAGCTCCGCGATCTCCCAGTCGTCCTTGATCAGCCGCATCTCGGACAGGAACGTCTCCAGTTCCTCGTCCCCGTCGCCGGGCGCGACTCGCCCGTCCACCGACGCGTCCACCCCGCGCAGCACCCGCGCGGGCCCGCCGAGCACGTCGTCGAGTCTGTCGATCGGCGCGCAGGCGATCTGGTACAGCGCCTCCGCCTCGGCCAGGTCGGGGCGGCGGCCGACCCAGAACTCGCCGTAGCGGCGGTCGCGGTAGAACTCCTGCCCGGCCTGTCCCGGCGCCGACCGCACCGAGCGGGGGCGCAGGAACAGGACGGCCTCCCCGGAGGGCTCGACGACCAGCACGTCGTCGGGTTCCTGGTCGCCGGTGAGGTAGGCGAACGCGCTGTGCGTCCGGAACCGGTAGTCGCTGTCGTTGCTACGCGCCTTGAGCGTGCCGGACGGGACGACCAGCCGCTCGCCGGGGAAGCGGGCGGCGAGCGCGGCACGCCGCTTGGCGGTGTAGGCGGCCTGTGGCAGCGCGGCCAGGTCGTCGCGGTGGGTGTCGGCCCAGCCGGTGTTCATGAACTCGGCGAGGGCGTCGGAGACCGGCAGGTCGTGGCTGCCGGTATTGAGCTTCTGGGTCATCGTGTCCCCGGGCGCGAAGGTCTGCGGTCCCCGCCACGCTAGCCCGGAGCGGCGGCACCCCGCACCTCCGTCGCGGGAGGTGCGGGGCGCCGCCGTGAACCGCGGATCAGCCCACCGGGACCTGGTAGGCCTTGGCCAGGTCGGAGGTGGCGGCCTCCTTGAAGATCACCGCGCCGCCCAGGGCGTCCTTGTCCGGCTTGGCGACGTACGACAGCAGCGAGGCGGGCTTGTCGAACGTGGTGAAGTCCATGACGGTGCCGAACTCCGCACCCCAGGCCGACTGGCCGCGGTGCGCGGCGACCACGGCGGCCCGGGTCAGGTCCTTGCCCTCGCAGGCCTTCTTGAGCGCGTCGACGACGATCGCCGCCGCCGAGTAACCGGAGGAGACACCGCTGTCGATGGCCGCGTCCGGATACTTCGCCGCGTAGTCGGCGGCCAGCTTCTTCATGGCCGGCTGGTCGGCGCTGATCGGGGTGCCGGCGGTGATGTAGTAGAAGTCCTTCAGCAGCGCGGGGCCCGCCGGGGTGGGCAGCAGCTGCGGGGAGTAGGCCGAGTTGCTGCCGACGAACGGCACGTCCATGCCCTTGGCGAGCGAGACGCCGACGAGCGAGGCGGTCTGCCTGGGGCCGACGGAGACCAGGACGGCCTTGACGCCCTCGGCCTTGAAGGCGGCGACCTGGGCGCTCATGTCCTGGTCGGTGGCCTTGATCTTCTGCTCCACCAGCTTGAGGCCGAGCTTCTCCGCCGCGTACTTGGAGCCGTTCAGCGCGCTCTCGCCGTAGTCGCCCTCGAAGTACAGGTGGCCGATCTTGTCGCCGGACTTGATGCCCTTCTCCTTGGTGAGGAAGTCCACCCCGTTGATCATGTCGATGTCGTAGGTCGTCCCGGTGACCTGGATGGGCTTGCTGCCGAGCAGCCCGGTCGCCCACGCCTGCGGGATGGTGAGCATGTCGTCGGCCTCGATGCGCTGCTTGACCGCGTTGACCATGGGGGAGCCGACGACGTGGGCGAGGGCCACCACCTTCGGGGAGATCTCGGTGTAGGCCGCGACCGCCTTCTGCACGTCGTAGCCGTGGTCACGGACCAGAGCCTCCAGTTGCCGCCCGCACACGCCCCCCGCCGCGTTCGTCTGCTCGAAGTAGAGCTGTTGTGCCTGGGTCAGGCTCTTGCCGAAGGAGGCGTACGGACCGGTGAGGTCGGTCATCAGACCGATCGTGATCTTGTCGGTGGTGACGCCGGGGCCGGTCTTCACGCCGTCCCCCCCGACGGCGGAGGGGGCGCCCCCGCTGCCCCCGGTGGCCTTCTCACTGGCGCACGCGGTGACGGCCAGGGCCAGGAGGGCGAGTACCGCGATTCGTCGGACCGGGGTTCTTGGGATTCCCATTGTCAGTTCCTTGTGTCGGGGGAGGGGGTGGGAGAGGGGGAGAGCGGGGTCTTCCTCGTCGCGGGGGCCGGGGTGAGCCGCCGGGCCACGGCGAGGCGCAGGCGCCTGGCGAGGCCGAGCAGCCCGCCGGGCAGGAAGAGGACGATGACGACGACGGCGGCGCCGTACAGGATGCGGGACGCCTCGGCGGGTGAGACCCCGCCCGATCCGGGCTCGGCCACCAGCGGCAGGGCGTCGCTGTAGCGGCTGAGCAGCTGGGGGAGCAGGGAGATGAAGAACGCGCCGATCACCGCGCCCGCGACGGAGCCGAGGCCGCCGATGATGATCATCGCCAGGTAGTCGAGGGAGAGCAGCAGGCCGAAGTAGTCGGGCACGGTGCGCTGGAAGACCAGCGCGACCAGGACCCCGGCCAGCCCTCCGTACATCGACGACAGCACGAACACCCCGGCGCGGTAGCGGGCCACCGGCACGCCCATCACCCCGGCCGCGATCTCGTGGTCGCGGATGGTGTTCATGGCCCGTCCCGGCCGGCCGCGCAGCACCCCGCGGGCGAACAGCGCCGCGCAGGTCAGCGCGGCCAGCCCGAGGAACCACAGGCGCTCCAGCGACCCGAACGGCACCTGGGCGATCACCAGTTCGGGGGAGTCGGCGAACACGAATCCGAACAGCTCCATCGGCGGCACCGCCCGCCCGTTGTAGCCGCCCGTCACAGGTTCGGCGTTGAACAGCACGTGCTGGCCGACGAAGATCAGCGCGAGGGTGGCGATGCCGAGGTACGCGCCCTTCAGGCGTCCCGCGATGGGGCTGAACACCCCGCCCGCGACGCCCGCGGCGAGCACCGCGAGCAGTGCCGCGACCGGCGTGGGCAGGCCGAGGCCGCCGAGGGCGTGCGCGCCGCCCTCCGGTTCGGCGGCGAAGTAGACGTAGGCGTACGCGCCGACCGCGAGGAAGAACGCGTGGCCCATGGAGAGCTGGCCGGTGGCACCGGTCAGCAGGTTGAGACCGATCGCCCCGATCGCCGCCGACATCGCGAAGAGTCCGGCCTGCAGCCAGAAGCCCTCCAGGTAGAACGGTACGGCGACCGCCGCCGCGACCAGCACGACACAGGAGAGGATGACCTTCTTAGACACGTGCCAGCTCCCTCGTCCCGAACAGCCCCGCGGGGCGGATGAGCAGGACCACGATCATCACCAGGAACGGCGCGACGTCGCCGATACCCCGGCCGAGGAAGACCAGGTCGTTCTGGTAGCCGCTCATCATCGCCTCGGTGACACCGATGATCAGCCCGCCGGCCAGTGCCCCGGTGGTGGAGTCGAGGCCGCCGAGGATCGCCGCGGGGAACGCCTTCATCGCCGCGAAGGTGGTGCTGCGATCCAGCCCCGGTGTGGGGAAGACGCACAGGAAGAGCGCGGCGACGGCGGCGAGCGCCCCCGCGACCGCCCAGGCCCCCATTGAGATCCGCCCGCGCCGCACGCCCATCAGCGCGGCGGTCTCGGTGTCCTCCGCGGTGGCGCGCATGGCGATGCCCCAGTTCGTGTACTTGAACGCCAGCAGGAACGCGGAGATCAGGACCGCGGCGACGGCCAGCGCGACGAGCCGGGTCTCGGCGATGCTGACGCCTCCCAGGTGCAGCACCCGGTCGCGCCACGGGTCGCCCAGGGCGAGCACGTCGGTGCCGATCTGCCTGGTGAGCTCGGTGGTCAGCACGATGTCGACACCGATCGTCACGATCGCGAGGACACTGTGCGAGATGACGTTCGCCCTGCGGATGATCAGGAATTCGATCAGGGCGCCCACGACCGCCGCACCGGCGATGCCCAGCAGCAGCGCGGTCCAGAAGCCGATCAGCGGGTGCAGCCTCGCGACCACGAATCCGCCGACCAGCAGCAGCGAGGCGTGGGCGAAGTTCACCACCTCGGTCGCCTTGAAGATGATCACGAAGCCCAGGGCGATCAGCGCGTACACCGCTCCGACGGAGATGCCGTTCACCAGGAGTTCGAGAAAGGTGATCATGAGGTGACCTCCTCGGTCCCGCTCGCGGTCGTGCTCTCGGCCGCCGCGCCCAGGTAGGCGCGGATGACCTCGGGGTCGTTCTGCACCTCGCCGGGCGGGCCGTCCGCGATGCGCCTGCCGAAGTCCAGGACCGTCACCGCGTCGGCGAGCCGCATGACCATCCCCATGTCGTGCTCGACCAGCAGGATCGAGATGCCGAGGCTTTCCCGTACCGCGACGATCAGTTCGGCCATGTCGCGGCGCTCGCCCCCGTTCATACCGGCGACCGGCTCGTCCAGCAGCAGCAGCAGCGGCTCCATGCACAGTGCCCGGGCCAGTTCCACGCGCTTCTGCACGCCGTACGACAGGAGTCCGACGGGTGTGGCCAGGTGCTCGGAGAGCCCGACGAACGCGGCGATCTCGGTCACCCGCTCGCCGTGCGCGGCTGCCTCGCGCCGGGCCGACGGCAGTCGCAGCCCGGCGGAGAGGAACCCGGCGCGGGTCAGCCGGTGGCGGCCGAGCATCAGGTTGTCCCGGACCGACAGCATCGGCGACAGCGCGATGTTCTGGAAGGTGCGCGCCACGCCCAGGGCGGCGATGCGGTGCGGGGCCAGGGCGGTCAGCTCCGCGTCGCCGAACCGCACGCTGCCCGAGGTGGCCCGGTAGACGCCCGACAGGACGTTGAAGCAGGTCGACTTGCCCGCCCCGTTGGGCCCGATCACAGCGTGCACGCTGCCGGGCTCGACGGTGAAGCCGACCGCGTCCAGCGCGGTGAGCCCGGCGAAGCGCACCGTCACCTCGCGCACGTCGAGCCGGGGAACGGCGGTGTTCGTGTCGCTCACCCGGACCACCTGGCCAGCACGGGACGGGCGCCGGCCGCGGCCGCGGGCGCGTCCTCGGGTGCGTCCTCGATGCCCAGGTAGCGGCGGCGCACCTCGTCGCTCGCGGCGAGTTCGGCGGCCGGTCCCGACAGGACCACCTCGCCGACCTCCAGCACGTAGGCGTGCGAGGCCAGGGACAGGGCCATGGCGGCGTTCTGCTCCACCAGGAGCACCGTGGTCCCCCCGGCGTTGATCTCGCGAACGGTGTCGGCGATCCGGGAGGCCATCATCGGCGCCAGGCCGAGGGTGGGTTCGTCGAGCAGGAGCATCCTCGGCCTGGCCATCAGCGCGCGGCCGATGGCGAGCATCTGCTGCTCGCCCCCGGACAGCAGTCCCGCGCGCTGCCCGGCGCGCTCGGCGAGCACGGGGAAGAGCGTGAGCACCCGCTCCCTCGCCTCGGCCGCCGCCCGCCGGCCGGACGCGCCGAGGGCGCCGGCCCGCAGGTTCTCCTCCACGGTCATCCGCGCGAAGACCCGGCGGCCCTCGGGTACCTGAACGACGCCGCCGGCCACGACGGCGGAGGTGGTGGCGCCGGAGAGCCGCGTCCCGCCGAAGGCGACCTCGCCCGCGGTGATCCCGCCCCGGTGGAACCTGAGGGTGCCCGATATGGCGCGCAGCAGGGTGGACTTCCCCGCGCCGTTGCCGCCGAGCACCGCGACGACCGAACCGCGAGGGACGTCCAGCGAGACACCCCGCAGGGCCAGGACCGGGCCGTAACCCACCGCCAGATCCCTGACGACCAGCCCGGAGTCCCCGGGCGGGCGAGGGTCGTGCACGTCCATGTGTTCCTCCTGTACAGCCGATGAACGCACCCAACCGAGGCGGTTCACCGGCGTCCAGAGGGCCGGGTGAAGTCGGGGCGGGCGCCCATGGCGGACGGGGCACGGTTGTGCGCCAGTACAACGCCGGATCACGAAACAGAACAGAACCTTGTTCCACTGCGGGACTTGCTGACACGATTCCCAGATGGGGACCCGGCCGGTTACGGACGACGAAGTACGCAGGATCATGCGCCTGGCGGCCCGCCGGCTGCTGCTGAGACTTCCCGAGCTCACCGACGAGCTCGTCGCGAAGATCCGGGACACCGACGAGGCGTACCGCAGGATGGTGCCCACCGACGACCACTGGCAGAGCGTCTACGAGGCGATGCGGGACGGCATCGGCGCCATCCTGCTGCCCCGCCCCGAGCGGCGTGACCTGCCGCAGGCGGAGAAGACCGCCCGGCGCAGGGCGGAGCAGGGTCTGCCCATGGACTCCCTGCTGCGCAGCTACCGGCTCTCCGCGCAGGTGATGTGGGACGGCCTCATCGACGTGGTCACCGAGGAGGAGTCCGACAGCCTGCCGGTCCTGATCCGCAGTGCCACGAAGGTGTGGCACGCCATCGACAGGCAGGCGATCGCCGCCGCCGAGGCCTACCGAAGACGGGAGGCCGAGATGTTCGGCCGCACAGCCGAGCGGGTCCAGGCCCTGCTCGACGCGCTCCTGGAGGACCGGGCGGACGCCGCCCTGGTCCGCAGTGCCGCCGCCGCGCTGGACCTGCCCGAACTGGGCCGGTACGCCGTCGTCATCACCAGGTTGCCGGGCCGCCACGACCACGGGGACGACGCGCCGCGGCCGACCGCCCTGGGTGCGATGCGGTTGCTGTGGCGGATGCGCCCCGACTACGAGGTGTCGGTGGTGCTGCTGCACGACGCGGACATGGAACACCTGGCCGAGGAACTGCGCCCGCACGTCACCGGCTGCGCCGGGATCAGCCCGATCGTCGAGGGACTGGCCGAACTGGGCCGCGCCAGGCGGCTCGCCGAGCTCGCGCTGCGGACGTGCGTGGGCGACGGCCCGGAGATCGCCAGGTTGGAGGACAGGCTGCCCGCCGCCCTGGTGGTCAGCCAGCCCGAGCTCGCGGGTCACCTCAGCGGAGCTGTGCTGCGGCCCATCCTCGCCCTCGACCAGGCGGACAGGGACGTGCTCCTCGGCACCCTGCAGGCGTGGCTGCGCTGCGAGGGCTCGGCCATGCGCGCCGCGGGGCAGCTGTACTGCCACCGCAACACGGTCTTCAACCGCATCCGCCGCATCGAGCAGCTCACCGGCCGTTCCCTGGCGCGCCCGCTCGACATCGTCGAGCTCACCCTGGCCCTCGACGCGGTCCGGCTGCTGCCCGTTACATGACGGTCACACGTTTTGCCGACTTGGTGGCTTAGCGTGAGAGCCGATTGGGCAGAGGAAAGGGATACCCGCGCCAGGCTGAACCGAGGTGGTGTCAATGCTGATCGGTACGATTCTGCAAGGCAAGGGAACAGAGGTGGCGACCGTACGCCCCGATGCGACGGTCACGGAACTCCTGGCCATCCTGGCCGAGAGGAACATCGGCGCCGTGGTGGTGTCCGAGGACGGCTCCTCCATCGAGGGCATCGTCTCCGAGCGCGACGTGGTGCGACGGCTGTACGACCGGGGCGCGCGCGTGCTGGAGGACACGGTGTCGTCCATCATGACGACCGAGGTCCGCACCTGCCCCCCGGACACCGACGTCGACGACCTTCGCCAGACCATGACCACGCACCGCATCCGGCACGTGCCGGTCGTCGACGCCGGCCGGCTGGCCGGGATCGTGAGCATCGGCGACGTGGTCAAGAGCTCCATCGAGGCGCTGGAGACGGAGAAGGCGTACCTGGTCGACTACCTCCACCGCTGAGTGCCCGTTCCCCGAAGTTCCCCCGAAGACCCGATGGGCCCGGCGCGTCGCGCCGGGCTCATCGGTCCGATATCCCCTCCCGCTACTGGACGACTATCTTGTCCACCTCGATGGTCACGCCCTTGACCTGCGGTGTCGACGTTCCCGTCGTCACCTTCCCGGTCCCGGCGCTGACACCCTTGATCTTCATCGTGTAGGTCAGGCTGCCACCCGGAGCGCCGGGCGTGCTGGTCACCCGGAGGTCCTCGGTCGGCGGGCCGGTGATCTGGCCGCCCGCGGTGCCGTCACCGTTCTCGGCCCCCACGGTCAGGCCGTAGCCCGCCGGGGGAGCGCCGGGCAGGTTGCCCGGGTCGTAGGTGTAGGTGATGTCCTCGGTCCCGTTCAGCCCGATCCACTGCTGGAACACCTTGGTGTCGGTCGTGCCGTAGAGGTTGACCCGCCACTCGATGACGAGCCAGTCGCTGACGCCGTCGGTCAGCGTCCCGGCGTAGACGCCCGGCGCGCCGGTGCCGTCCAGGTCGGTCCAGTAGGGGGCGAGCACGTTGTTCGGGGTCGAGGGGTCGGGCAGGGTCTGCGGTTCGAACGAGATGTCCGTCGACCCCGAGCTCCCTCCGGCGACGGTGTAGCCGTTGGAGACGATGCCGATCCTGGTGTAGGTCCTGCCCGCGTACTGGAACGCGGGGACGGTGAAGTTGATCGCCTGCTCGTCGCCGATCGGTACCGGTGCGATGCCGAAGGCGTCGAGCGGCAGGTACGGGGCCGGCCCGGTGCCCGGGGCGATGCCCGGCCGGTCCGGCTGCCTGGCCGCGAGGGTGGTCTTCGCCGTCGCGATCTGGGAACCGACCTTGGTGGCGCCGGTCACCGAGTTCAGGCGCAGCTTGGCGTCCAGCGTGCTGACCGCGGTGACCTCGGCGTCCTGGAGCGTGTCGTTCCGCACGCTGACGGTGCAGGTGGACTCGCCGGTGTTACGCGGGATGGTGGCCGGGGCGCAGGTCTGCTCCACCGGGACGGCGCCCTGCTTGCGGACGAACGCGACCGGCAGGTGCAGGTTGCGTGAGCCGCCCACCTGCTTGAGGTTCACCTGGCCGAAGTACTGCCCCTCGGGCAGGTCGGGCGCGGTGATCACCACGCTGAACTTGGCGGTCTTGCCCGCCTTCACGGTGAACAGTGGCGGTAGCACCGAGATGTTGGCACCGGCCACGGTCGTGCCGGTGGCGGCGAAGGTGAGCGTCTTGTCCGTGACGTTGGTGACCGTCCGCTTGGCGGTGATGAGACCCGGCATGATCGGGGCGTTCACCGACGGCAGGTTCAGGTCGATGCGGTTCAGCGGGTCGTCGGCCGCGGCCAGGAAGTTCGCGCCCGTCTCGTCCAGGGTCAGGCCGGGGTCGCCGGCCTTGGTCAGGTCGATGCGCCCGCCGCCGGTGTCGAACGGGTCGGCCGGGGTGACGCCGTCCTGCTTGGTGACCGAGGTCTTGGCGGTCGTCTCCAGCGCGGACTTCACCTGGCCGGGAGTCCAGTCCGGGTGCAGCGCGAACACCAGGGCCGCGGAGCCCGCGACGTGCGGCGACGACATCGAGGTGCCCGCGATGACCTGGTACAGGTTGTTCGGCGGGCCACCGGCCGGACCCTCCAGCACCGGCGTCTGCCCGGCCACGATGTGCAGGCCGGGGGCGGTGACGTCAGGCTTGAGGAAGTCGCCGCCGGGGCCGCGCGAGGAGAACGTGGTGATCCTGTCGCTCTGCCAGGTGGCCTTGGTGCCCTGGGTGAACGAGGCGGTCGCGCCGGGGTTGGCCGACAGGAACGTCAGCAGCGCGTCCGTATCGGGCTTGTCGATGTGGACCGTGGGGAGCCAGTGGTTGTCGGTCATCACGTCGAGCGGGCTGGAGTTGTACAGGATCATGCCGGCCGCGCCGCCCTGTTTGACGTTGAAGCTCTTCAGGACCCGGTTGGGACCGCGCTCACAGAGGACGACCTTCCCGGAGAACAGGCCCGGGGGCGCGGGCGTGGTGCACAGCGCGTTGGAGTACGGCGGTGCCGAGGCCCGTACCAGCGGCAGCGCGGAGGGCACGCCCCCCGTGATGGAGGCGCCCGTCAGCGTGGCCGTCGCGCCGCCGGAACCGGACAGCGTGATCGTCGACTGGAAGGTCCTGGGCTGGGTGGAGGCCGCCACCGTGGTCACCCATGGGGCGACGTGGTTGACCGTCGCCGCGCCGGGACCCGCGTTGCCCGCCGAGGCCGAGACGAGCACGCCGGCCGCGTAGGCGTCGAGGAAGGCCAGCTCCACCGGGTCGCTGTAGGGGGAGGTGCCGCCCGAGATCGAGAAGTTGATCACGCGGACGCCGTCGAGGATGGCCCGGCCGACCGCCTGGGCGGAGTCGGAGGGGAAGCAGCCCTCGACGCCGCAGACCTTGTAGATCGACACGTGCGCCGCCGGGGCGATGCCGTGGATCGGGCCGCGGCTGATGCCGAGCGGGTTGGCGTCGGCGACCGGACCGCCCGCCGAGGTGGTCGCGGTGTGGGTGCCGTGACCGTTGGAGTCGCGGGCGCTGGTCGGGAAGTACTCGCCGGGGTAGACCGCGTTGTAGGTGTCGAGGAACGGGGCGCCGCCGATGAGCTTCCGGTTGCAGACGAACGGGTCGGCCGCCGGGGTCAGCGGGTTGTCGCCGAAGTTGCAGACGCGCGGGGTGCCGTCCTTGGTCGCCGGTACGGCGGGCAGCGTACCCGGATCGGCGAACTGGGGGTGCTCGGGCCAGACACCGGAGTCGAGGATGCCGACGACGACGCCCTTACCGGAGGAGGAGCTGCCGCCCAGCTTGTTGTAGATCGCGGGTGCCCCGATGAACTCGGGGCTGGAGTCGGTCAGCAGCTGCTCGGGCTTGTCCTCCTGGACGGCGGCCACGCCGGGCAGCTTCAGCACCGCGGCCGCCTTGTTGGCGGGGATGCGCAGCGCGATGCCGCCGTAGACGGTCCGCAGCTTCTGGCCCGCGACGGCGCCCGGCACGCTTCTGGCCAGTTCGGCGAGGAAGGTGTTCTCGACGTCCTCGATGTGCTTCTGGTATTTCTTCGCGTCGCCGCTCTTTATGTCGAGAGCTTTTCCGGTCTTGGCCGGGCTCGTCGCGGGAAGCCCTTCGAGGCCGCCCTGATAGGCGGCGAAGGAGTCGTAGTCGAGCTTGACCATCACGTTGACCGTGGCGCCCGAGGTCGACTTCAGCAGCCCCTCGTCACTGCGGGCGAGCTTGCCGGTGGGGGACTTCGCGCCCTGGACCGGCTCACCCCCGGTCAGGGGGGTCGCCGTCCACTTGGCGGGCGGCGCGGGGGTGGGGGTGGGATCCGCACTCGCGGGCGGCGCCATCGCCGCGACGAGCCCGAGGCCGGCGGCGAGCACAGCCGCGCGTCTGATCCTCGGTAAGTAGGGCTTTCTGGTCAACGAGACCTCCCTGTCGGCACGCATGAACGGCTCACGCGGCAGGGAGGGAGGCTGTCCGTGCGCCCGGGGCGGGGCATGCCGGGGAAGGCCGTGACCCTCCCCGTCGGGTGACACGCGATCGGCCACCGGTAAAGGCGGCCGATCATGACTGGCAGCCTAACTAGAAGCCATTTATTTGCCTAGATCGTGAAATTGACACAATCATCATTGGAATTGGTCAATTTTCATTGCAGACTGCGCCGGGTGTTCTGGTTATCGCGGAGCCGTGGCCCGGCCGCTCCCCGGGCCCGGGGCGCTCGTGGCCGGCGGAAGAGGGCGGCGGTCCACCGTGCGTAGACTGACCCCAGGTGACATGCGGGAGGCCCGGTTGAAGCTCAAGCTTGATCTACACCCCATCTACAACCGGGGCGGGGAGATCGACAAGGCACTGCGGGGCATCATCGACGAGGCCATCAGGAAGAAGGCCACCGAGGTCGAGATCATCCCCGGCAAGGGCTCGGGCCAGCTCAAGAAGAAGGTCCTGCGCTTCCTGGAGCAGAAGGAGATCAAGGCCCTCTACCACCGCATCGACAAGGACGCCAAGAACCACGGCCGCCTCTTCGTCTACTTCCGCTACAAGTAGCAGGGGTAGCTCTCCGACCTGCGGACACCTCCGCTAAGTCCCCGCTGACCTGGGGTTTCCAGCCCTGCTGGATCTCATCGGATCGCAGGGGATCTCGGCGTGATGTGCCCTGCCCCGCAAGGTGACGTGAGTCGCCCGCGAAACACCATTGGGCGGCTGACACTCTGCGGGGCAACCTGCGTCGACGCGAACGCCCCGCCGGTCTTCGGACCGGCGGGGGCTCCTCCGCGTTTCCAGCTTTCGGCGAGTCGAACTTGTCGACTCCGCTTGCTCGCGGTGAACCCGCTCTTCAACGCCTTGACCGGATCCACGGAGGTCGTTCGGGCAGGGGCGCGGCCACGAGTGTGTCTCGCGAGGTGTTGCCCCGCGACCGATACGGAGCAGGTAGAGGCGGCTTTCTTGAAACGCCGGGCCGCCTGTGGGCCGTCCAGGGCAGGGCCTCCGGTTTCGGAACTTTATGCTCACTTTATTCGTCATGTCCGGGAAAAGGGACTCATTTCGCGGGCAGGAGGGGTGACGATCGACACGAGGCCGGCGCTTACCGGGGGAGGGTGCGAGTTGTCGATCGACCGCGGGTCTCTGGTCGTCGACGTTTCCGGCCGATACCGTGTGCGGCTGCCGCTCGGCGGCAGGGAACGCGCGACGCGGCTCGTCCTGTACGGCCGCCCCTCCGGAGACAGGATCGTCTACGGTCTCGCGGTCCTGGACGAGAGCGGGAGGGTCATGCTCGACTCCCCGGGGTTCAGGTCCCGCCACCAGGTGCAGACGTTCGCCGCCGCTGCCGGGCTGGCCTCCGAGTACCGGCGGTACGCCACGGAGCAGGAGGCGCGCGCCGCGTTCGGAAACCGGGCGCGGCAGTGGTACACCACGGCGCACGAAGGGCTTCCCGCCGGCCTCGGCGCAGAGGCGCCGACCGAGCTTCGGCCGTACGGCGGGGCGCTGGACGGCGCGCCCGCTCCGGCGACCGTCCTCACCTGGGACGACCGGACGCTGGTCGCGACGGATTCGATCTCCGGGCGTTCGATGCGGCTCGCGCCCGCCGCCCTGTACCACTACCGGTACGAGCGTGCCGTCTTCGTCTCGGGCAAGAACTCGGGCAGGAAGGAGCCGCGTCTCCTCACCGGTCTCGCCGTGCTCGACGCCGACGGGCTGGTGCTCGCCGACCTGCCCGGCGAGTGGACGCCACCGGACGTGGCCATCTTCGCGATGGGGAGGGGGGTGCCCGTGCGCGACGCCCTGATCGCACCGCCCAGGGCGGTGCGTGCCACCCTGGGCAGGCGGGCTCCCGGCTGGGCGCGTCTCACCGGGCAGGCGCTCTCCAGGGCGTCCAGGGCGAGGACGGTCGCCACGGTCTGTGCCGGGGTGGCGGGCTTGTTCGTGATGGCCTACATCGTCTCGGCGAGCGGCTGGTTCGCGTGGCGGGGGCTGTCCGCGTTGGGAAGGGCGCTGCTGGACATCCTGGACGCCAAGTGGCTGGCGGTCTTCTTCGCCCCCCTGCTCGTCGTCCTGAACCCCGCGCGCCAGGCGTGGCACGGCCGGCGGATCCGGCGCGGCAGCGCGCTCGGGCCCCCCGGCGGACCGTACCTCTCCGTCTGGCGCAAGAGTACGCTGCGCGTCTGGCTCGGCCCGCGGATGGTTCCCGACGACATCCCGATCGGACTGGACGCGGGATGCGCGGCCGGCCTGATGACCTACCGCCACGGGAACCTGGCCGGACTCTTCGTGACGGGCGGTGGCGGGCGGATCCTCCGTCACCTGCCCGGCCCCTGGGCGCCGGAGGACGCGCACCGCTTCGCCGCGCGGCACGGCCTCGGGTTCGAGGCCCGGACGCTGAGCCGCGAGGAGTATCTCGGCCTCACCGCCGACGCCTACGACGCCGTCCCCTGACGTGTTTTCGGAGAATGGCTCCGTCTTGGTGTTTTTGGACTGCTAAAAGCCCATATTTGATGGATCGACGGCGAGCGGGTGGGTGCGGCACCATTATGTGACGCATGACAGCAATGCCCTCTCCGGCGATCGGTGGAGCCTTCGGCAGGGCGCGGATCGCGGCGGGGGTGCCCGAGCGGCGGCCCGATTCCGGCTTGAACGATGTTCCGACGAGTCCAGCGCTGTCATCCGGGTACCCTCACCTTCTTCGAAAGGCCCCTCATGAGCGATATCAAGGCACTTCTCGCCCAGCGTGCCGAACTGGACCGTCTGATCGAGGAACTCCAGTCCGGCGATCTGAAGGAACGCGAGAACACCCTCGGTGACATCCTCGCGGCCGTCGCCAAGTGGGCGACCGGTCAAGGCCACGAGGCACTCAGGAGGGACCTCAAGAACTGGGAGTACGTCACCTTCGCCGGCATCGAGGTCGGCGTCGGTCACGACGGCGGCGAGCGCTGGGGCCTGCCGCCCAACTCGGTCACCGTGATGGACTCCGTCAGCGGGACCGACGTGGAGTTCGGGACCACACCCCCGCCGATCCAGGCGGTCATCGGCCTCCTGGAGGGCCTGCTGGCCACGCGCTAGCGCCGGTGCGGGAACCTCGGTCCCTCACGCGGATCCCGGTCGCGCGGCTTGCCGGGACCCTCACGGAGTCCCGGCAAGCCGCGCGACCGGCCCTGGTCTCCCCGGAGGGGGGTCCCGCGGTGGGCCGCGGCGAGGTCACGCGCCGGGGGAGGTGGCGGCGGGCGGTGGCGCTGTAGGAAGATCTGCCCAGATCTCATCCCGTGTTGGAGGCGTCATGTCGGTGTTGCGGAACCTGGTGGAGAGCATCCGGAACGGCGGGATCGAGGTGGTCGACCTGACGGCACCGCTGTCATCGGAGACGCCGATCCTGCGACTGCCCGAGCCGTTCGGCAACACCGTCCCGTTCGCGCTCAAGGAGATCAGCCGCTACGACGACCGCGGCCCCGCCTGGTACTGGAACGACATCGTGACGGGAGAGCACACCGGCACCCATTTCGACGCCCCCGTGCACTGGGTCACCGGGAAGGACGGCGAGGACGTCTCGCAGGTTCCGGTCGACCGGCTGATCGCCCCGGCCGTGGTCCTCGACTTCGCCGCGGAGGCGGCCGGGGACGCGGACTTCCTGCTGGAGATCGCGCACGTCAAGGCGTGGGAGGAGGCCAACGGGCCGTTGCCCGAAGGCGGATGGCTGCTCTACCGCACGGGCTGGGACGCCCGCTCCCAGGACCAGGAGCGCTTCCTGAACGCGAACGAGACGGGCCCGCACACGCCAGGGGTCTCGGTCGAGTGCGCCCGCTGGCTGGCCGAGGAGACCTCGATCGCCGGACTGGGCGTGGAGACCGTGGGCACGGACGCCGGCGCCGCGCACGGCTTCGACCCGGCCTTCCCGTGTCACTCCTTCCTGCTGGGCGCGGGAAAGTACGGGCTGACCCAGCTGCGCAACCTCGACCGGCTCCCGGTGACCGGCGCGGTGGTCGTCACGTCGCCGCTGCCTATCGTGGGCGGCTCCGGCAGCCCGCTGCGGGTGCTGGCACTGGTCGAGAGATGAACGTCGCGGAGGCGGTGGGCCGGACCTTGGCCCGGCTCGGCGTGGAGGTCGCCTTCGGGGTGGTGGGCAGCGGCAACTTCCACGTGACCAACGCCCTGGTCGCGCACGGCGCGCGTTACGTCGCCGCGCGCCACGAGGGCGGCGCGGCGACCATGGCCGACGCCTACGCGCGTCTCAGCGGCAGGGTCGCCGTGCTCAGCGTCCACCAGGGGCCGGGGCTCACCAACGCGATGACCGGCATCGCCGAGGCCGCCAAGAGCCGTACCCCGCTCATCGTGCTGGCGGGAGAGGCGACGGAGCCCCGCTCCAACTTCTTCGTCGACCAGGCCGCGCTGGCGGAGGCGGTGGGCGCCGTCCCGCTGCGGATCTCCTCGGCGGAGACCGCCGCCGACGACACCGCCGAGGCGTTCCGCGTCGCGGGTGAAGGCCGCCGCACGGTCCTGCTCAACCTCCCGCTGGAGGTCC
The DNA here is from genome assembly GCF_040675205.1 of Streptosporangium sp. NPDC049644. Classification (NCBI taxonomy): domain Bacteria; kingdom Bacillati; phylum Actinomycetota; class Actinomycetes; order Streptosporangiales; family Streptosporangiaceae; genus Streptosporangium; species Streptosporangium sp. NPDC049644. The sequence goes on from NZ_JBFAOJ010000006.1 coordinate 133,580, forward strand.
AGGGGCGACACGTTCCGGATGTGCCGGGGGCCTCGGGTACGGGGGTCCCGGACGGGAACGCTCCGATGGCCGTACCGGAGGCCGGGGAGGTCGCCCGGCTGGCGGAGGTCCTCGCGGCGGCACGTCGTCCCGTCTTCGTGGCCGGGCGTGGTGCCCGCGAGGCGCGGCGCGAACTTGAGGAGCTCGCCGAGCGGGCCGGAGCGCTGCTGGCCACCTCCGCCGTGGCCAGGGGACTCTTCCGGGGCAGCCGGTGGGATCTGGACGTCAGCGGTGGTTTCGCCTCGCCGCTCACCGCCGAGCTCATCCGGGACGCCGACGTGCTGGTGGGCTGGGGGTGCGCGCTCAACATGTGGACGATGCGCCACGGCACGCTGATCGGCCGCGACACCACGGTCGTCCAGGTCGACCTGGAGGCCGCCGCGCTCGGCGCCCACCGCCCGGTCCATCTCGGCGTGACGGGTGACGTCGCCCGCGTCGCGCGGGAGGCCACCCGGCTGCTCGGCGACGACACGAGAACCGGTTACCGTTCGGCGGCGCTGGCCACCCGGATCGCCGGGGAGAACCGCTGGCGGGACGTGCCCTACACCGACGAGAGCGGTGACGGCCGCATCGACCCCAGGACGCTGACGATCGAACTGGACGACCTGCTCCCCGCGGAACGCGTCCTCTCCATCGACTCCGGAAATTTCATGGGATATCCGTCGATGTTCCTCGACGTTCCCGACGAGCGGGGCTTCTGCTTCACGCAGGCGTTCCAGTCGGTCGGTCTCGGCCTGGCCACCGCGATCGGTGCCGCCCTGGCCCAGCCGGACCGGCTCCCGGTGGCCGCGCTGGGCGACGGCGGCGCGCTGATGGGCGTCGCCGAACTGGAGACCGTCGTGCGCCTCGGTCTTCCGATGGTGATCGTCGTGTACGACGACGACGGCTACGGCGCCGAGGTGCACCACTTCGGGCCGGACGGCCACCCCCTGGACACGGTGACCTTCCCGCCCGTGGACATCGCCGCCATCGCCCGCGGCTTCGGCTGCGAGGCCGTCACGGTGGGGGACAGGTCCGATCTCGCCGGGGTGGCCCGCTGGCTGGACGGAGCCAGGGAGCGGCCCCTGCTGATCCACGCCCACGTCAGCCGCGCGCGGGGTTCGTGGTGGCTGGAGGAGGCGTTCCGGGGACACTGAGCCGCCTCCCTCTCCTCGCGGGTGTGGGAGGGGGGAGCGGCTGAGGTACGGTTCAGCCATGGCTGAGATCGTGTACCCCCCGGTCATCGGGGCGGCGTTGACCCTGTTCCGCGCGCTGGACCTCAAGATTCGCATCGAGGGGGCCGAGCGCATCCCGCGGACCGGTGGAGCCGTGCTGGTCAGCAACCACATCAGCTATCTCGACTTCATCTTCGCCGGTCTGGCCGCGCGCCCCTCGAAGCGCCTGGTGCGCTTCATGGCGAAGAAGGAGGTCTTCGACCACAGGATCTCCGGCCCGCTGATGCGCGGCATGCACCACATCCCGGTCGACCGCGCGGCGGGTGCCGCCGCGTTCGGCGCGGCGCTGAAGGCGCTCAGGGACGGGGAGGTCGTCGGCGTGTTCGCCGAGGCCACGATCAGCCGATCCTTCACGATCAAGGAGATCAAGAACGGCGCGGTCCGGATGGCCGTCGGCGCCAAGGTGCCGATGATTCCGGTCTCGCTGTGGGGCACCCAGCGGCTGTGGACCAAGGGCCACCCCAAGAAGCTGTTGCAGCGGCACGTGCCGATCACGATCCAGGTCGGTGAGCCCATGCACCCCCAGCGCGGCGACGACTACGACGCCGTCACCGCCGACCTGCGCGGGCGGATGAGCGAGATGCTCGACCAGGCGCAGCGGAACTATCCGGAGATCCCGAAGGGCGTCTGGTGGCAGCCCCGCCACCTCGGGGGCACCGCTCCCACTCCCGAGGAGGCGGAGAAGCTCGACGCCGAGGAGGCGGAGGAGAGGGCGTCCCGGCGCGAGTCGTGAGAGCCGGTACGCGCGCGTACCGGATGCCGCGCGCCACGCCAATGCCATCGCCTATCACGACAAAGTGCGCGAACCATGAGCATCCTCTACAAGTCATGAGCAGGTAGTTCGCAAGTGGCATGCCCCAGCCTGTTCGCATGAGCAACGCATTCGACGACGTGGTGAACGCCTTCCAGCCGGTGCCGACCCCCGGTCCCGGCCGCACACCGGGGCGGGTCGGCATGGCGATCCTGCTCCTCCTCTGGGTGGGGCTGGGAGTGTCGCCCTTCGTGTTCGCGGTCTCCGGCCTCAAGCTCGCGACCGGCTCCATCGGCACTCCCGGCACCCTCACGGTCGTCTCGTGCGAGGAGTTGGGCAGGGGCCGCTACGACTGCAAGGGCAGCTTCGCGCCCGACGGCGGCGGCGCCGCGATCCCGGTCGACGCCTCGCCCGACTCCACGGCCGGTGACGTCAGGCGGGCACAGCTCACCCCCGAGGGCGACCGTGCCGTAGCGACCGGCACCTCGGGCATCCTGGCCGCGCTGACCATGCCGTTCCTCGGTGTCGGGGTGTTCGCCTTCCTGCCGTACGTGCTCCTCTACGTCTTCAAGGTGCGGCGGGGCAGGCGTGCCGCGGTCGTCTTCGGCTCCGTGTTCACCGCGGTCTCGCTCGCCGGTGTCGTCGTCGGCATGGTCGCCGCCTACGCCTGACCGGCCCCTGCCGTCCCTACCTTCCGGTGTCCGCCGATCCGCCCTGCTCGGCACGCCAGACCCACCACGAGTAGGTCAGCGGGACCAGGCTCGCGACGGCCGCCCCGACGAGCACGACCGGGAACAGTGCGGGGAGCGGGAGCAGGAACGCGATGACGAGCAGGACCACGCCGAGACCGGCGAAAAGCCGGCCTGCCAGCCGGTGGGTGAGTCGCCAGGAGCGCTCGCTCTGCATCGTCCAGGGAGTGCGCACTCCCACGGCCCAGTTGCTGCGGGTCTTGGGCAGGTAGTTGCCCAGCACCAGGAAGAGCGCCCCCACCCCGGCGGTGATGATCCGGACGACGGGGATCTCGCCGCCCGTGGCGTTGACGACGCTGACCAGGTGGATGCCGGCCAGCAGGGCGAGTGCGCCGAGCCAGGAAGCGGTGTAGGTGTGGGCCGAACTCGCCAGGTGCCGCCGGCGGGGGAGCAGACGCGGCAGCACGACGAACAGCACGCAGAGCCCAAGCATGATCAGCGGAAGTGTGGCCAGGACCTCGGTCTTGCCGCCGAACCGGTCGGCCTCTCCTGAAGGACCCCAGTGCACCGGCAGCAGGGCGTCGTCGGGAATCTGTGTCCAACCCCAGATCGAGACGCCCGCCGAGACGAGCAGTGCGACGGCGCTGCCGATCAGCCCGGGACGCGGGTTTACGGTCCTGCCGTCGGCGATGTTCTCGGTCATCGATGTCCCTCTCATTCGTGGTCGTGGCGGGGGGGCGATGAGGGCTGGACGGGATCGGGTGGCCTGGCGTCTCCGATCTTGAACAGATCGAGCAGCGCGCCCAGGGACTCCTCCAGCAGGGACACGTGCAGGTGGTAGATGATCGAGGTTCCTCTGCGCTCGCCGTAGACCAGACCGGCCTCGCGGAGCAGGCGGAGGTGGCCGGACAGGGTGGGTTTGGAAATGTCGAAATGGTCGGCGATCTCGCCCGCCGACCGGTCGCACTGCCGGAGCAGCGCGAGAATCTGGCGGCGAGTCGGATGCGCGAGTGCCTCGTAGACCCGATTCACAGATTGTTCCCTTGTTAGCTAACAACCGAAATATATCCTACGTGGGGAAAGTCGGCGCGTCTCCGTGCTACGTCCGCGCTCGGGGGCCGGGGGAGAGTCATGGTTTGGGGTGGTATGCGAGGATTCCCCGGCGAGGGCCTCTGCGACGCCTTCCGGCGAGGCGCGGTCACGGCCGATTTGTTTGATCCGCGAAATGCCGTGGCGACCTGGCGGGATATCCGGATTCAGGCACTGAGTGGCTGTTTTGTCGGCATGGGCGGGATAGAAGCGGGCAGTCTTCCCCGCGTCCATCGACGGAGGATCACGACCGGGCAGTGGTCCTCGGTCTCGGCGGCAGGCGGAAGCACCCCTTGGACGCCGCCGCTGGTTCCAGATCAAGCCAGATGGAGGACAAGGTGACGCTAACAAACCCTGAAAGGCCCAACGAAGCCCTGTCGAGCGGAGCGGGCGGACCACAACGGCGCATTTCGCGTCCGCTGGTCTTCGCCACCGCCGTCGTGCTGGCGGCCTCGGGCGGCGTCGGCGTGTCCGCGGCGTCGGCGGCAGCACCAGCGCCCGTCCCGACGGAATCCCCGACGGAATCCCCGACGGTGTCCCCGACAGTGCTCCCGACGGCGTCCCCGACGGTGTCCCCTACCGCGTCCCCGACGGGCTCACCGACAGGGGCGGAGACGCCGACTCCCACGCCCACCGCCACCACGGTGCCGCAGGTGCCCCTGATCGCATTCCCCGGCGCGCTGCACGGCGAGTTCGTCCTGCCCGCGGAGGACGGCTGCGGCTTCACGGTGTTCGCCCAGACCGGGGAGGCGATCGCCCTGGCGGAGAACTCGATCACGGTGAGGAGCCAGGACGGCTTCGAGAGGGCGTACGCGATCAACGACTCCACCCGGACCCTCGCGGGCCGGCGGGGCAATGTGGTCAGGCAGGGCGACTGGGTGTCGGTGACCGCCACGACCCAGGGCGAGACGGCGACCGCCGCCTACGTCTTCGACCTGTCGCGGCCCAGTAAGAGGTTCTGGCGCGGTGACAGCTGGTGGCTCCCCCGGCAGTGGCGGCCGGACGGCAGGTGGCGCACCCCCAACCCCACCCCCTGCCCCACCCCGCCCGTCGAGACCCCGACCGCTCCGCCACTCCCGACGCCCACGGACGCCCCGACGGTACCGACGGACGCTCCGACGACGCCTACGGAGACCCCGGCCGTGCCCACGGCGGAGCCGACTCCCACGGTGACGGACACCCCGCCCCCGACCCCCACCCCCTGAGTGTCCGCCGTCGAACTCGCCAGATGAGATCCGGCCCACCGGGCCCGTGGTGTCAGGCGCGCTCAGCCGATGCGGCTGAGCGCGCTCGACCGGACCGGACGCCCGCACCTTCGGCCGGAGGTCTCCGGCGATTCTCCGGTGACGGCCAGGTCGCGGCGGCTTTACGCCCCGGGCCGTACACCGGCTCATTCTTCCAGCGACGTTAACGGTGGGTAACGATCCCTTGTCGTTGACATGATCTAGATCACGCGGCTACGGTTACATCCCGACCGGTTGGAACTGAAGTCGCGTAGTGGAGAACGCTCCGCGACCCAACGTCTCCGCGGATCACGCGGCAGACGCACACGTCCTTCTCTCCCCCAGCGAGTCGTTCTTCAGGAGCGCCATGCGATCTCTTCGGCGTTGTACACGGCAGGTACGTCTACTGTCAGTCCTGTCCATGGCGGTCATCACGTTGACCGCGTGTTCGAGTTCAGCGGGGACCAGTTCCGGTCAGGCGGCCGGCGGTTCCGCCTCCGGCGCGCATCCGCTGAGAGTGGTGCTCCCGGCGGAGCCGGCCACCTTCAACCCGGCGCTCGCGCTCTACAGCACCCTGCGCATCGTGGGTCCGGTATTCGACCCGTTGGTCGGTTTCGACAAGGAGACGCTGGAGCCGAACGACTCCGGCCTGCTCACCTCCTGGGAACGGGTCTCGCCGACCGAGTGGCGATTCAAGGTCCGGGAGGGGGTGAAGTTCCACAATGGCGAGGAGTGGAACGCTACAGCGGCCGCTTTCACCATCGAGAAGTATCGGGACGAGCCGAAAAGCGGTTTCGCCCCGTACTACGTGCGAGTCACGGACGTGAAGGCCGAGTCGGACGGCTCCCTGCTGGTGACGACGAACGTTCCCTACATCGCGATGCCGAAGGTGCTGACCACCGCGATGGGCCTGCCGCCGAAGTACTACGCGGAGGTGACCGGGGACAATTTCGGGAACAAGCCGGTCGGCACCGGCCCCTTCGAGTTCGATTCGCTCCAGGCCGGCCAGAAGTTCTCGGTCAAGGCGTTCAAGGGTTACTGGCAGGGGGCGCCCAAGCTGGAGGGGATCACCTACTCGTGGGCCGCGGACGCGTCCACCCGTGCCGCACTGCTGCAGAGCGGCGGCGCCGACCTGGTCTCCGATCTCCCGAACGAGCTCATCGAGGAGGTCGACAGCGCGCCCGGCACCAATGTCCTCTCCGCGCCGTCCCTCTACAAGATGGCGCTCAGCATGAACTCGAATGACGGCACGCTGAAGGATCCGAACCTTCGGAAGGCGGTGCAGGCGGCGATCGACTACGACGCCATCGTCAAGACGCTCTTCGGAGACGTCGGGGCACGGAAGTCGCCCTACTTCATCGGCGACCTGCTTCCGGAGAAGCCGGAGATCGGCTACCAGAAGTACGACCAGGCCAGGGCGAAGGAACTGGTCAGCGCCAGTGGCGGGACGCCCAAGCTCCGGTACCTGTACACGACGGGTTTCTACCCGAAGGACAAGCAGGTCGGCGAGGCGGTCTCGGCGATGCTGGAGGCGGTGGGCTTCCAGGTCGAGCAGGTCCCGATGGAGAACGCCGCGCTCCGCAAGGAGCGCAACACCGGGAACTACTCGATGTACATGGTGCAGAACTTCCCGGTCTTCGCTCACCCGGACTCGTTCATCGCCTTCTTCACCGGGAAGAACGCGGCGGTGAAGTACTGCACCGACCCGGGGGGCTACGACGCTCTCACCGCGGAGGCGCTCTCGGCGAAGGAGCAGGAGGCGAGTGACCAGGTCTACGACCGGGTCGAGAAGAAGGTGCTGGACGAGGACGCCTGCAACGCGGTGCTCTACGACCAGGTGATCTCCTACGGCATGACCGACAAGGTCAAGGGGTTCAAGTCCGCTCTCGACGCGGTCCCCTCGATGTACGACGTCACGCTTGACAGCTGATTCGGGGCGCCGGGGGTTCTCCGCCGAAACGGTGGAGGACCCTCGGCGCGTAGCGGCGACCGGCCGGAACCTCTCGCCATGAATCTCCACACTTCTGGCAAGCCGTCGAGGGTGGATCCGGCCACCGCGCCCAACCGGGAGGTGACCGCTGAAAGAGATCGGCGAACTCCCGTCCCGGTGTCCGGCCGCGGACGATTCACTGTACGAATTCGTCCCACGATCGACTGATAGATAAGTGATTGATGGGACATATGCCTTCTTGTATAAGAAATGTCTTGACCGTCCAGATCGACTTCACTACGGTGAACATACCGACCGGCCGTTATCCATACCGTGAGTTTGAGATCACCGACCTGAGCCGGAGTGGCGATTCCATGTCCGTCGGGAGGCCGTCGGAAGTCGGTGCCCGCGCTCACCGTCGGGTTCTCACCTCTTCGGAGAACCGTTTTCTGTCACAGGCGCTGTCCGTCAAGGGAGGTCCGGATGACTGAGGAACGACGCGTACTCGACGTCGACCGCCTGTCCGTCGTGCACCGCGCTCGGGGCCGCAGAGGCCATCCCGTCGTCGCGGTCGACGACGTCTCACTCGGCGTCGGCGCCGGCGAGATCGTCGGAGTCGTCGGTGAGTCGGGATCGGGAAAGACCTCGCTGGCGATGGCCGTCGCCGGTCTGGGGAAGATCTCCACCGGTAAGGTCACGGTCTCCGGCACCGAGGTCGGCAAGCGGTTCTCGCGGAGCGCCAGGGCTGAGATCCAGGTGATCCTGCAGGATCCCCACGGCTCTCTCGACCCCCGCCAGAGCGTGCGTCGTGGGCTGCGGGAGCTACGCGGCATCCATTCCGAGCGGACCGCCTGGGTGACGGACGAGGAACTGCTCGCCAAGGTCGGGTTGACCGCCGACCTGCTCGACAGGCTGCCCCATCAGATGAGCGGTGGCCAGGCGCAGCGAGTCTCGATCGCCCGCGCCCTGCTGCTCCGCCCGAGCCTGCTGCTCGCCGACGAACCGACGTCGGCTCTCGACGTGTCGGTCCAGGCGCAGATCCTCCGGCTGCTCCTGGAACTGCGCCGCACCGAGGGACTGGCGATCCTGTTCATCAGTCACGATCTCGCCGTGGTGCGCGCCGTCTGCGACCAGGTGCACGTGATGCTGCGCGGCCAGGTCGTCGAGCACGGAGTCACCGCGGAGGTCTTCGACCGTCCCGCGCACGAGTACACCCGCAGGCTACTGGCGGCGATTCCCGGCAGGCAGACGGCGAGCCCGGCGGAGCAGGCCCATGTGTCAGACGACTCGATCCCCGGTGACGGTCATCGATCTCCCACCCCCGTCCTTTGAGAGGCCGACGTGATTAGGTTCCTCGCGGGCAAGGCGGTGCAGGGTATCGCCACCCTGATCATCGCGGTGTCCGTCGCCTTCTTCCTCGCCCGTGGTACCGGCAACCCGGTGAGGGAGATGCTCGGTGATCTCGCCAGCGCCGAGCAGGTCGCCCAGCTCAACGCCCAGCTTGGTCTCGACCGGCCGCTCTCCGTCCAGTACCTCCACTTTCTGGGGGACCTAGTGACCGGGAACCTGGGCGACTCGCTCCGATACGGATCCAGCAACCTGGAGCTCATCCAGAGCCGGCTGCCGGCGTCGATCCAGCTGGCGGCGGCCGCGATGTTCATCGCCGTGCTCTTCGGCGTGCCCCTGGGCATCTGGGCCGCGCTGCGGGAGGGCCGGCTGGCGGACCGGCTGGCCTCGGCCGTGGCGCTGGCAGGCCAGTCGATCCCGCTGTTCTGGCTCGGCCTGATGCTGATCCTGCTGTTCGCGGTGGGCCTCGGCTGGCTGCCCGCCGGGCAGTCCACCGGGTTCAGCTCGCTGATCCTGCCCGCCGTGACACTGTCCACGTTACCGATGGCACAGATCGCGCGTCTCACCAGATCGAGCATGTCCGAGGTACTGGGCGAGGCGTTTCTCTCCGCGGCCCAGGCCCGTGGCATCCCCCGCTGGCGGATCGTGCTGATCCACGCCCTCCAGAACGCCTCGCTCCCGGTGATCACGATCATCGCCCTTCAGGCGGGAACCCTGCTCTCCGGGGCGATCACGGTCGAGTTCGTCTTCGCCTGGCCCGGACTCGGCACCCTTGCCACCCAGGCGGTTCAGACGAGGGACTTCTCCCTGATCCAGGCGATCGTGGTCTTTGGAGCCGCGGTGTTCGTGGTCGTGAACCTGATCGTCGACCTCCTCTACGGCGTCCTGGACCCGCGAATTCGGGACGGTGTCGCATGACCACGATCAACACGATCCAGAAGTCCCCGCGGCCGGTGCGGAAGCCCCCGGCGGTGCGGGCCCGCGGTACCGGCTCGGTGCTGGCCTTCGGGCTGCCGTTGGCGGTGATCGGTCTCATCTGCCTCGCCGCACCGCTGCTGCCGCTGCCGGACCCGGCACTGCAGACGCTCGGAGACGCGCTCCAGCCACCGGTCTGGATGGACGGCGGCAACTGGTCGCACCCGCTGGGCACCGATCACCTAGGGCGTGACGTCCTGTCCCGGATCGTCCATGGCGGCCAGCTCACCTTCGTCATCGCGATCGTCGGCATGCTGGCCGGGGCCATCCCCGGCACGCTGGCCGGACTGGTGAGCGGGTTCTACCGGGGAGCGGCCGACGCGGTGATCTCCCGGTTCGTCGAGGCGCAGCTCGCCCTGCCGTTCATCCTGCTGGCCATCGCGATCATCGCCAGCCGCGGACGTTCTCTCGCCGTGCTGATCCTCGTACTGGCTCTGATCGGCTGGGCGCAGTACGCCCGGGTGGTCCGCGCCGAGACGCTGTCGCTACGGGAGCGTCCGTTCGTACTCGGCCTGCGCTGCGCCGGTGTGCCGACCCTGCGGATCCTGCTCAGGCACATGCTGCCCAATCTCGCCGGCACCGTTCTCGTCCTCACCACCCTGCAGATAGGAACGGTGATCCTGGCGGAGAGCGCGCTCAGCTTCCTGGGACTCGGTGTGGTGTCACCGCAGATCAGCTGGGGTGCGATGCTCGCGGACGGGCGTGACCAGCTCTCGCACGCCTGGTGGGTCGCGGCCTTCCCCGGCCTGGCGATCACGATCGTCGTACTGCTGGTGAACCTGCTCGGTGACGCCATGCGCTCCTGGCTCGACCCGAAGAAGCGGAGGTACTGACATGGGTACGGTGCTCGAACTCCGTAATCTCACCATTGAGGCGGCGACCGCCCGGGGCACGCAGGTGCTGGTGGACGCCGTGGACCTGACCCTCGAAGGAGGAGAGATCCTCGGTCTCATCGGGGAGTCGGGCAGCGGCAAGACCACCACGGTGCGGAGCGTCCTGGGCTTGCTGGACCGCAATGTCTCGGTGGCCTCAGGCGAGGTCGTCGTGCTGGGCGAGCAGGTCCAGGCGCCGGGAAGGCAGAACGTCGACAGGGTCCGCGGACGTCATGTCGGAATGGTCTTCCAGGGGGCGTCGTCCTCGCTCAACCCCCTGATGAGGGTACGGCGCCAGCTCCGTGAGGTGGTCCGCACCCACCTGCCGAAGCTCTCCGCCGAGGAGCGGGACGCGCGGATCGCTCATGTGATCAGCCGGATGGGCTTCACCGAGGTGGATCGGGTGCTCGACTCCTTCCCCCATCAGCTCTCCGGGGGAATGCGCCAGCGGATCGCCATCGCACTCGCGGTGGTCACCGAGCCGGAGGTGCTGATCACCGACGAGTGCACCTCGGCGCTGGATGTGACCACCCAGGCGGAGGTCGTCGACCTGCTCGGCTCGCTGACGGCCGGGTCCGGGATGGGCACGGTGTTCGTGACCCACGACCTCATGCTGGCGAGCGAGATCTGCGACCGGATAGCGGTGATGTACGCCGGTCAGATCGTGGAGATGGGCACGGCGAAGGACGTCGTCCACCGTCCCCGGCACCCCTACACCCGGGCCCTGCTGGCGGCCATCCCGAGCTGGGACGGCGGCGAGATCAAGGCGATCGACGGGGCCGCTCCCAGGATCACCGAGGACTGGACGGGATGCCGATTCGCCCCGCGCTGCCCCCGCGCCGAGCAGATCTGCACGACCGGCCAGGTCCCGTGGGTCGAGGTCCCGGGGGGTGACCACGCGCGATGTCACTTCGCGCTGGAGAACGACCGGGGCGAGGCGTTCCTGCCCGCCTCGTCCCAGGCATGAACGCCTCGACCGCGCCCGAGGACCGGCCCGAGAGCCGGCCCGAGGGCCGGTTCGTCGTGTCGGTGGTCGACGGCCCGGTGGCGACGGTGACCTGGTCCCGGCCCGAGCGGCGCAACGCCATCGGACAGGAGGTCTGTGACGAACTGGTCGCCGCCCTCGAATGGCTGGCGCCCCGGCCGGAGATCGGTGTCGTGGTACTCCGGGCCGCCGGCCGGCCGTTCTGCGCCGGATGGGACGTCACCGACTTCGAGCGGCTGGCCGGTGCCGCCCCCGAGGCGCTGGCGTCGTTCTTCCGGCATGGCCGACGGCTGCTCGCGGCGATCAGCGCGCTGCCGCAGGTGACCGTGGCCGCTCCGGCGGGCCTGGTGCTCGGATTCGGCTGCGCCCTGCTGACCCGCTGCGACCTGGTGATAGCGGCGGACGACAGCCGTTTCGGGCTCCCCGAGATCAGACTCGGCATGCCCCCCGCCACCGTGCTCCCGGAACTGCTCTCCGTCATGACGCGCCGCGCGGCGCTGGAGTGGGCGGTGACCGGGGAGCGGTTCGGCGCGCGCCGGGCGATGGCGGACGGGCTGGTGACCTCGGTCGTCCCGGCCTCGGACCACGACGAGGAGACGGTGCGGGTCGCCGGCCTGCTCTCCGGTCATCCGGACGGGGCGGTGCGGGCCACCAAGGAACTCGTGGGGCGCCTCGCCGCGGCCGACGAGGGGGAGCGGGTGGCGCTCGGGGTCGAATCGGCCCTGCGCCGCTTCGCCGGCCAGGCGCCCGCATGACACAGGCAGACGAGGAGGAACGACGATGACCGAGACGAGACCCACCCGTCGCATCCGGGTCGGGATGTCACTCTCCGCGCACTACACGCCCGAGGCATCGGTCCGCGAGGGGCTGCGCGACACGATGGAGCAGGTGGCGCTGGCCGAGGAGATGGGCCTCGACACCATCCTGCTCGGGCACCATTACCTGACCCGCTCGCAGTTCCTGCAACCACTGTCGACGGTGGCCTACCTGGCCGCGCGCACCGAGCGGATCCGGCTGGGATTCGGCGTCTACCTGCTGCCGCTGCACAACCCGCTGGCGCTCGCCGAGGAGTTCGCGACCATCGACCAGCTCTCCGGAGGGCGCCTGATCCTCGGACTCGGCGCGGGCTACCGCAGCGTGGAGTTCCGCGCGTTCGGGATCCCCATGGAGGAGCGGTTCAAACGGATGGAGGAGTACGTCGAGGTCCTCCGAGCCCTGTGGTCGGGGGAGCCGGTCACCAGGTCGGGCTCCTTCGGCGAACTGGACGGCGCGCGGGTGCTGCTGAAGCCGGTCGCCCCCTCGGGGCCGCCGCTCTGGCTGGGGGCCTTCGGCCCGGTGGGCATGCGCCGGGTGGCCAGACTCGACGCGGCCTGGGCCGTCGCCCCCAACGGAACGGTCGAGGAGGTGGCCGAGCGGATGGCGATGTTCCGGGAGGCCCTGGTCCGGCACGGGCGCTCCCTGGACCGTGACTACCCGCTGCTGCGAGAGGGGTGTGTCGCCCCGACCCGACAGGCCGCCGTCGAGGCCGCCGGTGTCTTCCTCGCGGAGCAGTACGAGAACTACCGCGGCTGGAAGCACGGTGCCTCGCTGGATGACCTGATCAGCGGTCATGCCGTGATCGGTTCACCCGAGGACGTCATCGAGAGGCTGAGCCGCTACGCGGAGATCGGCTACACCGACGTGGTGCTCCGGCTGCAGTGGACCGGGATGCCCCAGGCCGACGTGCTGCGCTCGATCCGACTGCTCGGCGAGGAGGTCATCCCCGCGCTGGCGGAGGTGCCGGTCGGAGAAACCTCCGAAGTCCCCCGGAAATCGATAGGAGAGGTCCGAATTTAATGACCGCGATGAACTTTGGGCGACTGGTCGATCTTCAGAGGGTGCGCAGGGAGACGGAGCCCGCGCTCATCACCGACGAGGACGTCTGGACGTACGGGCGTCTCGCCGATTCGGTCCACGCCACCGCCGCGTTCCTCGCCGAACGCGGTGTCGGGAAGGGCGACCGGGTCGCCGTGCTCGGCATGAACTCGCCGGAGTACGTCTGCGCGGTGCTGGCCGTCTACCGGCTCGGGGCCATCGCGGTACCGCTGAACTACCGGCTCCAGCGGGTGGAACTCGAGTTCCTGGTCCGCGACTCGGGAGCGGTCGCGGTGATCTGCGAGAGCGAGTTCGCGGAGGTCATGCACGAGATCTGCGAGGACCTGCGCCTGCGGGCACTGGTGCAACTCGACGGTGACGGCTGCGGCTCTCCCGGATGGTCGCTCCTCTCCCGGGTGCTGACGGACTACTCGGGCCGGGAGGTCCCGCCGGCGGAGGTCGTCTTCGACGATCCGCAACGGATCATGTACACCTCGGGGACCACCAGCAGGCCGAAGGGTGTGATCATCACGCACGGCATGGCCGCGCTGAACGTCCTCGCCCAGACGAGCGAGCTCGGCCTCTCCTCGGCGGACCGGCTTCTCGTCTCGTCCCCGCTGTACCACGTCGCGGCCTGGGACTCACCAGGCGTCGGGGCGCTCTTCAACGGCGGGGCGCTGGTGATAATGCGAAAGTTCGACGCGCCGCTGGCACTCAGGCTGATCGAGGAGCACCAGGTCACCGGTGGTATCTTCGTGCAGGCGATTCTGCACAGCCTGCGGTCGGCCTCGGACGGCTCCCGGGACCTCTCCTCGCTCAAGTGGATCATCTTCGGCGCGGCCGCCGGAGAGCTGTACCGCGAGGTCCGGGAGATGTTGCCGACGACCCGCCTGGTCCAGGCCTACGGCATGACGGAGGCGTGCAGCGCCATCGCCTACATGGACGCCGCACACGTCGTGTCGAAGCGTGGTTCCGTCGGCACGGCCGTGCCCTTCGTGGAGTATCGGGTGGTCGATGAGGACGAGAACGACGCCGGGCCGGGTGTCCAGGGTGAGGTGGTGCTCCGCGGGCCGAAGGTGACGCCCGGCTACTGGGGTGACGAGGAATTGACCGCGCAGGCGTGGCGGGGTGGCTGGTTCCACACGGGTGATGTCGGGATGGTGGACGAGGATGGTTTCCTGCACATCACGGATCGGCTCAAGGACATGATCCGCTCCGGAGGGGAGAACGTCGCGAGCCAGGAGATCGAGCGGGTGATCTACACTCATCCTCTTGTGTCCGAGACGGCGGTGATCGGTGTGCCGGATCCGCGCTGGCAGGAGGTGCCGAAGGCGTACGTCGTGCTGAAGGCCGGCGCGATGCTGGCGGAGGACGATCTGATCGGCTACTGCCGTGAACGTCTCGCGTCCTTCAAAACGCCGAAATCCGTGGCTTTCGTGGACAGGCTTCCTCGCAATCCCTCGGGAAAGGTGCTCAAGCGGGTGCTACGGGAATCCTCGGAGAAAACCGATTCGATGCTCCTCTCCTGACCTCGCGCACCGTGACGGCGAACGCCCTACCCTGTGTGGCAGATAACCACCGGAAAACCGTTCTAGGTAAGGGGGATGAGAACCATGGCACGTACCGCATCACGAGGTGGCCCCCGGGGCACCTATTCTCCCGCGGAGACGCGGCGGGCGCTGCTGGCGAGTGCGCTGAAGCTGTTCGAGGTCGGCGGTTACCACGCGACGTCCGTCGAGGACATCGTGAAGGAGGCCAACCTGACCAAGGGAGCCTTGTATCATCACTTCTCCGGTAAGGAGGAGATCCTTCAGCAGATACAGGAGGAATACATCGATGACCGGCTCCGGAACTGCCGTCGCATTCTAGAGTCGTTCGAGGCCCCGGCTGAACGGTTGCGGCAGCTCATCCTTGAGTCATTGGTCGCCATCGACCAGTTCCGGGCCCATGTCACCGTGTTTACTCAGGAGCGTCGCTTCCTTACCGAGGAGCGCTTCGCCGCGATTAAGAAAAAGCGCGACGAGCTCGATGCGATGTACGAGTCGGTGATCCGCCAAGGTATCGAGGAAGGGGTCTTCAATCCGGCCCTGCAACCGCGTATCGCCAGCTTCGGAGTCCTTGGCATGCTGACCTCGGCGTACAACTGGTACCGCCCGGACGGTCTGCTGGCCGTCTCCGAAGTGGCCGACCAGCTCTCCGAGCTGGTTCTGGAGGGGCTGACCTCGCCGGCGAGCGGGACTTCTTCCAGGCAATAACGTCCCGACCGGTCGGTGTGAGAAAACGGGCACCTCGCGTGCCCGGTTGCTCACCGGGCCGGGGGATGTCCGTCGGGGGCGGAGGGCCCGGAGGCGCGCTCGGCTGACCGCGCCTCTGAGGACGCCCCGTGGTACTGCTGACCTCGGCGTTGACGCCGTTCGGCGAGGCCGTGGACGACCCGCGAACGCCGGCGCCGTCCGCCGGGGAAGCGCCGGGAGCCTGAACATCCGGACCTTGACGATCTCGATTCGATACCCGTACCATACCTACTGGTCGGAATGTAACGAGGGGGTTGAAGCATGAAATTCGGTGTGATGAATCTGTTTCCGGCCGAGGGTGACGGAGACGACGCGCAGGTGCTGCGCGACACCATCGAAGAGATCCAGATCGCCGACGAGCTGGGATTCGACTCGTGCTGGCTGGCGGAGCACCATTTCTCGCGCTACGGGATCCTCGGTAATCCGCTGATGCTGGGCACGGCGATCGCCGAACGGACGCGCAACATCACCATCGGCACCGCAGTGGTCGTCGTCCCACTGCACGATCCGCTGCGCATCGCCGAGGACGCCGCGCTGCTCGACATCCTGTCCGGCGGCCGCCTCGTGCTCGGCATCGGACGCGGCTACCAGCCGAACGAGTTCCGGGGTTTCGGCAAGGACCGCAACGCCAACAAGGAGCTGTACGCGGAGATCGTCGACATCCTGAAGCTGGCCTGGACCCAGGAGAACTGGTCGTACGAGGGCAAGCACTTCCAGTACGGCGACATGAACATCTTTCCGAAGCCGGTGACTCCGGGAGGGCCGCCGATCCTGCACGGTACGTCGTCACCGGAGACCTTCCGGCAGCGCGGGCTCGCCGGCGACCACATCATCGTGTCGTCCAGCTTCACGCCCATGCAGCGGATCAAGGACAACTACGACTCCTACCGCGAGGCGCTCGTCGAAGGCGGGCACGAGAGCAGCGGTTTCGACCTCCCCTTCATGCAGCAGGTGTGGGTCGGCGGGAGTGCGGACGGCCTGCAGGCGGCGGCAGGGGCCGCGCTGAACTACTACCGCAGCGTCGGCAAGGTGATTCCCGGCTCCGACGAGGCGATCGAGTCGGAGCGGGTGTACTACGACAAGGTCCAGCGGAACATCGGTCTGCTCACCGTGGAGAAGACCCTGACCCACGGCGGCACCTTCGGTTCGGTGGACCGGGTGGTCGACACCCTCGGCAGGATCCGGGACGAACTGGGTGTCACCCACTACATCGGCTGGTTCCACATTCCCTCACTTGACCGCAAGCGTGCCATCGAGTCGATGGAGACCTTCGCCGCGAAGGTGATTCCCCAGCTCACCTCGGTCTGACGCGAGCGCGACGGGCCGGCCCATTCCCAGCTCCTGGAGAGTTTGATGAAGAAGAGCGAGTACGAACTCCTGGCCTCCCAGTGGGACGCCGAAGGCATGGCGATCGACGAGAAGGCCATCGAGAACTCGGTGCTGTACGAGAAGGACCCGGAGAAGTCGGTCGCCTACATCATCTTCAATGTCCCGGAGAAGCTGAACGGCATCCCGGTGGCGGCTTTCGAGAGGGTCGGCGACCTGATCCGGGAGGCCGAGATGGACGATGACGTGAAGACGATCGTCTTCAAGGGCAACGGCGACTGCTTCGGCTCCGGTGCGGACGCCGCCGAACTGGGCTACTACATCGGCTACGGCAAGAACAAGAAGGGCGAGCGGGCGGGGCGTCCGGCGCAGCGCCAGCGCATTCTTCCGGATCGGAACCTCCTCTCCGAGAGTCTCGGAAACAGGGTGACGAACTGTCTGAAGGCGACGATCTGCCAGGTGCACGGTTACTGCTACGGCGGCCACATGAAGATCGCGCTGGGGGCCGACATGATCGTCGCCTCGCCGGACGCCCAGTTCACCCATCCGGCCTTCCGCTACCTCGGCTCCGCCCCGCAGGACATGTACCTGTGGATCGAGAACCTGGGGCTGAAGAAGATGAAGGAGATCATGCTGACGATGCGGCCCCTCAGCGCGGAGGAGGGGGAGCGCATCGGCTTCGTCAACCAGGTGGTGCCCAGAGAGGAACTGGACGCCGCCGTCGACGAGTACGTCACGGCCATCTCGTTCATGCCGCTGGACGGCCTGATGATCGGCAAGTCGATGATGCGCATCGCCATGGAGGCGCGCGGCAAGGGCGTCGGCGAGGTGGGCAACTGGATCGGGCACGCTTGGGCCACGAACCTTTCGCTGGCGGAGGGCGAGTACAACTTCGTCAAGGAGCGGCGGGACAAGGGCCTCGCCCAGGCGCTCAGGGACCGGGACGCCGCGGTCGCACCGAGGTTCCGGCTCGGAGGAAAGCTCGGCTGACGTTCACTATCGAGGGAGAGTTGCCGATGGTCGGCGAGATCCACCACGTCGCGATCAGCGTCCGTGATCTTGAGAAGTCCATCCCGTTCTATCGTGACGGGCTCGGGCTGCGGATGACCCTGGACATGCGGGTGGGCAACGAGACGATGCACGAGCGGCTGCGCACACCCCCCGGTGCCGGCGGCAGGGCGGTGTACTTCCAGGGGCCGACACGGATCGGGCAGCTGGAGCTGATCCAGTGGGACCTGCCGGTGCCGGCGGACTCCCGCCCCAAGCGACCGGGCGACCCGGGCGTCTTCTCACTGTCCTTCCAGGTTCCGGCCGACGAGATCCAGGACGTGTACGACCGGCTGGTCGGCATGGGGGTGGACTGCTACCACCCTCCGGCGACCAGCGTCCTGGACAACTACGGCCCGATCACGATGTTCATGTGCGAGGACCCGGATCAGATCCAGGTCGAGTTCGTCAGCCTGCCCACCCCGGAGCAGGTCCGTGCCTTCAGGGCCGCACGGCGAGCGGAAGCGGCGTCAGCAGACACGCCGGAACAGGAGCGATAATGAAGTTCGGCATCTTGGCGTCGCACCAGTACCTGCCGGAGGACGACCTTCGCCGGCGGCTCTACGAGCTGTGGGACCTGACCGAGCTGGCCGCCGAGCAGGGGTTCGACTCGATCTTCGCCATCAACCACTTTCTCGCGAACCTGCAGACACCGCAGACCATCTCGGTCGTCGCGAAACTGATCCAGCACTCCGGCAACATGACCGTCGGAACCAGCCTGGTGATCCTTCCCGCCTACCACGCCGTTCACATCGCGGAGGAGTTCGCGACCCTCGACCACATGGCCGACGGCAGGCTGGTCCTGGGGGTGGGGGCGGGCTATCGGAACAACGAGTTCGCCGCCATGAACATCGACAAGCCCAACCGGTTCCGGAAGATGCACGAGCAGATCCGGCTGATCCGCGCGCTGTGGACCGGCGAGAAGGTGGACTTCGACGGTGAGTTCTACAGCGTGCACGACACCATCTGTGTGAAGCCGTTGCAGCGGGGAGGTCCGCCGATCTGGATCGGGGCCGGAGGCCCGATCTCCGTGCGGAAGGCCGCCGAGCTGGGCGACGCCTGGATCATTCCGGGGAACTCGCCGAAGCCCGACTGGCACGTGCAGGCCATGGCCAACCACGACGACGCACTGGCCAAGGCCGGCAAGTCACGTGAAGGCCGCGAGTATCCGATAATCGTGAACGTGTTCTGTGCTCCCACCACACAGCTGGCCAGGGACACCGTGCGGCCGAACGTCGAGCGGGAGTACTTCAACTACGCCGAGTACCCGCAGCTCGCCTTCCAGAAGGACAGGTTCGAGTACATGTGGGAGAACCTGTTCATCGTGGGTGACCCCGACTTCGTGGCCCAGCGCATCTCGCGCCTGGAGGAGGCCGGGGTGAACCACATCATCGCCCGGCCGTACTGGCTCGGGACGTCGCACGAGCGAACCGTCGAGTCCATCAAGCTGTTCGCGAAAGAGGTCATGCCGCGGTTCGCCGGGCCGGCCGGCGTCTGACGGTGCCTCGCAGCACGGAGGCCGCGTTCGCCATGGCCGCCCACCCGGTCGGCGCGGCTCTCGTCGCCCTGGGTTTCCCGCCTGCGGAACGACGGGGCCGCGCGACCCGGTCGGCCCCGGCGAGCGGGGAACCTCTCCCGGACGCCCTCTCCGGCCGGAATAACATACCGACCGGACGGTACTAAAATGGGAAATCCACTGACTCGAAGGAGGAGCGGAATGAGTGCTGGCAGGGATGTGCCCGGCGGCCCCGAGTGGCCGAACGCGGCGCTGACGCGTGACCTCGGCGGTTTCTTCGCGCCGCGGCGGGTGGCGTTGATCGGTGCGAGCGAGTCCTCCGGCTGGACCCGGCTCGTTCTCGCGGGCACGGACCTCTCGGCGGGACTCGACGACGTCGTCCTGGTGAATCCGCGACGTGGCACGGTGCACGGGCGACGGGCCGTGCCGGGCCTGGACGCGCTGGACGCGCCGGTCGACCTCGCCTTCGTCATGGTCGGGCCGGACCACGTGGCGGACGTCGTCGAGCAGGCACTGGCGGCCGGTACCAGGGACTTCGTCGTGCTCTCGGCCGGTCTCGGCGAGGCGGGTCCCAGGGGCGAGGAACGACAGCGACGCCTGGTGGAGCTCTGTGCGGCCGGGGGCGCCCGGTTGCTCGGCCCGAACGTCAGCGGGTTCGTGAACGCCACGGACGGGGTGCGGCTGTTCGGCCTGCCGGTTCCGGACGGGCTGCCGGCCGGCCGGGTGGGCGTCGTCATGCAGTCCGGAGGGTTGGCCACCCACGTGCTCGGCCTGGCGCGGAGCTGGGGAACGGGCCTGAGCCTGCTCGTCACCACCGGGAACGAGGCGGTGATCACCGCCACCGACGCGATCGGCCACCTCGTCGACGACGAGGCCACGGATGTCATCGCGGTGTTCCTGGAGTCGGTGCGAGACCCCGCGGCGTTCAGGGCGACCGCGCTGCGGGCGGCGGAGCGGGGCAAGCCGATCGTCGCCCTGCACGTCGGCAGCTCGTCGCTGGGACGCGAGGCGGCCCTGTCGCACACCGGTGCCCTGGTGGGCGACCACGCCTCCACGGTGGCGGCCCTGGAGGACCTGGGTGTCGTCCCGGTGCGTTCGATAGAGGATCTGGTGGCGACGGCGGCGCTGCTCGGCCGCCATCCCCGGGGCCTGCGCGGACGCAGGCTCGCCGTCGTCGCCGCGTCGGGGGGAGCGTGCGAACTGATCGCCGACGCGGCCGAGCCGCTGGACTTCACGCTGCCTCCCTTCGCCGGTCCCCTGGCCAAGGCGCTGGTCGAGGAGATGCCCGCCTTCGCCGACGTCCAGAACCCCCTGGATGTGACGGGGTTCGTGGTCAAGGCGGCGGACCTTCCCTTCACCGCGACACGACTGGTTGCGGAGCACGGCTCCGACGACTACGACGTGACGATCCTGCAGTCCGTGGTGCTGCCGGCGGCGCCCGGACCGGACGAGGACGTGGTTCGGGCCCGGTTCGGGCGGCTCGCCCAGGCGATCAGGGACAGTCCGGTGCCGGTGGTGCTCCAGACCGGCGCGGTCTTCGCGTTGAGCCCGTTCGCGCTGGAGATCGTCCGTGAGAACGACCTGGTCATCCTGCCCGGGATCGCAGCGGGGATGAACGCGCTCGACGGGTCCGCCAGGTACGCGGAGCTGCTGCCGCGCGCGCTGCGGGACCGGAGCCCCGTCGTGCCGGTGACCGGCGGCACCGTGAACGGCACTGTGAACGGCACCGTGAGCGGTGCCGCCGCTTCCGAGCTGGAGAGACTCCTGGTCGAGTGCGGGGTGCCGGTACCTCCCAGCCGCCTGGCCCGTACGGCCGACGAGGCCGCGGAGGCGGCCGCCGAGCTGGGCTTCCCCGTGGTGCTCAAGGTGATCAGTGAGGACGTGCCCCACAAATCCGATGTGGGAGGTGTGGTGCTCGATCTCCGCGATCCCGACGCGGTGCGGAGCGCCTTCGAGAAGATGCTGGCCGAGGTGGCGAGCAGGCTGCCCGACGCGGTGCTGGACGGAGCGCTGGTCGCCCCGATGCGTCCGGCGGGTGTGGAACTGCTGGTCAGCGTGATCAACGATCCGAACTGGGGCCCGCTGCTGACCGTGGGGTCCGGAGGGGTGCTGACCGAGTTGCTGGAGGATGTCGTGGTCAGGCCGCTTCCGGTGCCTGAACGGGACATCCCGGGCCTGCTGTCGGAGCTGCGCGTCTCGCGGCTGCTCGGCGGTTTTCGCGGTTCGGCGCCCGCCGACCTGGCAAGGGTGGCGGCCGCCGTCCACGGGGTGCAGCGGCTCGCGACCACCCTCGGCCCCGAGCTGCGCGCCATCGAGGTGAACCCGCTGTGGGTTCACGGAGACCGGGTGGAGGCGCTGGACCTGCTGGTCGACTGGGCTCCCCGGCCGGAGGCGGAGAAGGTGGACAGCGAGTCCGGCACACAGTAATATTCCGACTAGTCGGTATTAAAAAGGAGTGGCGCCGGAAGCGGACCGTGGCTCATCCGAGGCGTCTGAGGGCCCATGGGCGGCGGATCCGCCGGCGGAACGGAATCACGATGTTCGGCCACCGTGCCAACAGCCGAGGAGGACAGTTGAGGCGTAACCTCGTACACGACCTGGAGGCGCGGGCGAGCGGATCGCCACACCGCATCGGGCTCATCCATGAGGATGGCCGGACCTGGACGTACCGGCAGATCGACCAGGCCGCCTCGGCGGTCGCCCGTGCCCTCGTCGAACACGGGCTGACGCCGGGCAGCCGGGTGGGCCTCTACCTCGCCAACAGCCCCGAGCTGGTCTTCGGCCTCGCCGGCTGCTGGAAGGCCGGTCTCGTTCCGGTCCCGATGAGCGGGCTCTACAACTTCGACGAGGTCCGATCGTGCGTCGCCAAGACCGGGCCGGACATGGTGGTCGCCGACCCGGCGAAGCTCCCCGAGGACGGCGTCGGCGTCCCGCTGCTCCCCCTTGACGTGGTCCGGGCGGCAGGGGAGACGGCTCGTGGCTCCGCCGGGAGCGACTCGCCGCCGGTCAGGGCCCCCGAGCCGGCCGAAGAGGACGAGGGACTGCTGCTGTTCACCGGCGGCTCCACCGGCATGCCGAAGGCCGTGGCCGTCACCCACTCCGGCACGCACGCCTCGATGTCGACCCTCGCCCGGGCGCAGAAGGGGGGACGGCAGCCGGAGGAGGGGCTGTACGCGCTGGTGGACGAGTCCGTGCCGCCGAACCTGGTGCTGCTGCCGCTCTTCCACGGCGGCGGCATCCAGTCCCTGCTGTTCAGCTGGCACGTCGGCAGGACGGTGCTGCTGGTCGAGCGGTTCTCCGTCGACCGGATCGCACGGCTGGTGCCGCGGTACCGCGTCGACAACCTGTTCCTGCTGCCGACCATGGTGTACGACCTGACGCACACCACCGAGCGGCCGGACCTCTCCTCGGTGCGCAAGGTGCTCGTCGCCGGACAGCGGCTGGACCCCGAGCTGAAAACCCTGTTCGAGCAGAGGTTCGGCGTCATCGTGATGTCCAACTACGGTTCCGCCGAGCTCGGCCACGTCGCCGGGTGGAATGCCCGGGACGTTCGTGAGGGGCGGTGGAAGCCGGGCTCGGTCGGCCGGATCTACGACGGTGTCGAGCTTGAGATCCGCGACGAGGGCGGCGCCTCCCAGCAGACCGGGAGGCAGGGCGAGATCTGGGTGAAGTCCACGCGCACCAAGGGCTACGTCGACACGGGCGGTGACGGGGCCTCGCTCGTGGAGAACGGCTGGGTCCGGTCCGGTGACATCGGCTATGTCGACGCCGACCGGGTGCTGTATCTGGTGGGGCGTAGCAGGGAGGTCATCAAGACCGGAGGTTTCCAGGTGTGGCCGGGGGAACTGGAGGGGGTCCTACGCCGGCACCCGGCGGTGGCCGACATCGCGGTGGTCGGCGTGGCGGACGACCGCCTCGGCGAGGTGCCCAAGGCGTTCGTCGTCCCCACGGCGGGAACGGCGGCGGGAACGGCGCTGGCCGACGAGTTGGTCGCCTGGTGCCGTGAGCGGCTCGCCCACTTCAAGAGCGTGCGGCAGGTGGCCTTCGTGGACGCGCTGCCCCGGAGCGAGGCAGGAAAGGTCCAGCGCGCGGCGCTTGTCGCCTCGGACGCGTCCCGGTCCTCCGGGGCGAACGACAGCAAGGAGTCGGCATGACGACTGTTCCGATGACCGAATCGTTGTGCCAGGCCGGGTCCTCCGGCCTGGCGAAGGCGCCTCGTCCCACCGGGGCGTCCCAGTCCGTGACGATCCCGGGAGCGCACTTCCGGCGGGTGCTGGGAAACGTGCCGACCAGTGTCGCGGTGGTCGCCGGTATCGGGCCGGACGGGCAGCCGGTCGGGCTGGCGATCGGCACGTTCACCTCCGTGTCCATGGACCCCCCGCTGGTGGCCTTCTGCCCCGGTGAGAGCTCCACGAGCTGGCCCAAGATCCGAATGGCGAAGCGTTTCTGCGTGAACGTCCTGGCGGCCGGCCAGGAGGACGTCTGCGCGGCCTTCGCGAGCAAGCAGCCCGACAAGTTCAGTGGACTCTCCTGGACGGCGGCGGGCAACGGCGCGCCACGGTTGGAGAGCGTGGTCGCCTGGGTGGAATGCGACCTGGAGGCCGAGTACCAGGCGGGCGACCACAGCATCGCCGTCGGCAGGGTGACGCATCTTGAGACGGGGACCGGGGAGATGCCTCTGGTCTTCCTCGGTGGGCGGTACCTCAGTGTCGACTGAGGCCGACCTGGCCTCGGCGGCTCGGCGGCCGATCGACTGGCGACCGGCCGAGGTCCGTCCCGGCCTGTGGTCGGTACCGGTCGCGATACCGATCGCCTCGCTCCAGGCGGTCAACGTCTATGTCCTCGAACTGGCGGGCGGCGGCGTCGCGCTGGTGGACGCGGGCTGGGACAGCGAGGAGTCCTGGCGGAGCCTGCGAGACGGACTGAGTCTCCTGGGGCGGCGTCTTGACGAGGTGCGCAAGGTGGTCGTCACCCATGCCCATCCCGACCATCTCGGCCTCGCCTACCGCGTGGCGGGCGCGTCGGGGGCCGGCGTGCTGGTGCACGAACTGGAGGCGGGACGGCTGCGGGGCGGCAGGAGCGGCCCGCTGAACTTCCGGCGGGCGCTTGAGGCCACCTACCCCCGCTGGGGCGTGCCTCCGGCGCGGGTCGAGGAGATGCTGGCCGCCAGTGCCCCCTCATCCGAGGAGTCCTGGGCCGTTCCGGTCCAGGGGGTGCCCGACGGGGCGACGCTGGACCTGCCCGGGTGGTCGGTGCGGGCGGTATGGACCCCCGGTCACACGCAGGGGCATCTCTGCCTGTACGACATCGGGAACCGGTTGCTGTTCTCCGGTGACCACGTGCTGCCGCGGATCACGCCGGGTGTCGGGGTGCACCCGGCCGAGGAGGCGGATGTCCTGGGCGAGTTCCTGGCCTCCCTGCGAAAGGTGGCCGCGCTCGACGTCGAGGAGGTGCTGCCGGGGCACGAGAACCGGTTCTCCGGACTGCGTGAGCGGACCGACTTCCTGGCCGGCCACCACGACCTGCGCCTCGACGAGGTGGAGTCGGTGGTCCGCGCGGACCCCGGGGTGTCCGGCTGGCAGGTGACGCGGCGCATCGGCTGGTCGCGGCCCCTGGAGCGGTTCGGTTCCGCGATGGTCAGGGCCGCCGTCGCGGAGACCATGGCGCACCTCGTCCATCTCGAGACGCTCGGCCGCCTGGCGCGACTCGACCGGAACGGGGCGTCCACCGAGGGCTGGGTGCCTCGGGACTCCTGAGGCCGAGGGCGGTGTGCCGGGCCCGGTCTCGGGCCCACCGGTCAGGCCTGCCGGGGGAGCGACCGGTAGATCGAGAGCACCACGGAGTCGCCGAGCCTGACCGCGGCCCGCTCCTCGTGCGCGGTCAGGGCCGGTGCCATGACGGACAGCGCGCCGGCGGCGATCAGCTCCTCGTGCGCGGCCGCGACATCGGCGACCTTGACGTTGAGGCTCACCGCCGCGCCGCCGGGCAACTCCTCGGTCACGGTCAGGGCCACGGTGAGCCCGCCCGCCTCCAGCGCGGTCCAGCGGTCGCCGTCCCGGACGGTGACCGGGAGATCCGTCACCCGGCCCAGCAGCCGTTCGGCGGCGGCGGTGTCCTGGACCGCGACGGCGATGCCGCGGAGCACGCCACTCTGCTGGGGGGCCACGGTCATGACGGTCTCCTTCTCGGCCTGATCGGCCGGGCGTTGACGGGGATGTGCGCACGATCATACCATCTGGTCGGTATCTAAGGACAGGTGATGATGTTCCAAGACTTCGACTCCTTCCGTGACCGTCTTCATGAGATCGCCGTGGACGCGGTCCGGCCACGGGCCGCCGGGATCGACGCGGACGGCCTCTACCCCGAGGACGTCTACCGGAGATTCGCCGCGGAAGGGCTGCTGGCTCTCAGCCTGCCGCCCGAGCTCGGCGGTCCGGAAGGCCACGCCCCCCGGGGGATCGTCGCGCTCACTCACGCCACCGAGGTGATGGCGCAGTACTCCGGCGCGGCGGGCCTGATGCTGCTGCTGTCCCGGTTGCCCGCGGCGTTCCTGCTCCTCGCCGGGACGCCGGAGCAGCGACGGGAGCGGTTGATCCCCCTGGGGCAGGGCCGGAGCAGAGGCTCGTTCTGCATGTCCGAACCGCAGGCCGGTAGCGATGTGCTGGGCGTGTCCACCCGCGCCGAACCGGACGGCGACGGCTGGCTGCTCTCGGGCCACAAGAGCTGGATCTCCGGCGCGGCCGAGGCCGACTGGTACGTGGTGGTCGCGACCACGGCCGACCCCGCCGAACGGCGGCCGGACGCGCTGCGCGCCTTCATCGTGGACCGGGACGCCCCGGGACTGAGCCTCCGGCTCCACCCCCGCTCGTCGGTCCGGGGAATGAGCCTGGGGGACATCGAACTCGACCGCGTGCGCGTTCCCGGCGATGCCGTGCTGCCGGGTATCACCGGGCTCGGCCCGCTGCTGCGCTCGCTGGCGACCATGCGCCCCGTCGTCGCCGCGCGGGGCCTCGGTCTCGCCGAGGCTGCGCTGATGCACGCGGTACGCCACGCGGAGACGCGCGAGGTCAACGGGGTGGCGCTGATCCGGCAACAGGGCATCCAGTGGGAACTGGCCCGGGCGGCCGCCGACGTCGAGGCGGCCAGGCTGCTGACCTACCGGGCCGCGGACTTGGTGGAGAGCGGCGCCGGCGGGCCGGACTCGGCGGGACAGCTGGCCGTGGCGAAACTGCACGCCACCGAGTGCGCCGTACGGGTGTCCGGGCTGGCCACGCAGATCTTCGGTGCCGCGGGAAGCGTCGCGGGACATCCGGCGGAACGGTTCCACCGCGACGCGCGGAACCTGACCGTGGTGGAGGGGACCTCGGAGATCCAGCTCGGCATCATCGCCCGCGGCCTCCAGGAGCGGCACATGTGGTGGGGACCGAAGACCGACAGGAAAGTGGTGCGTCAGTGAGCATGTGCGCGGGCCGGGTGGCCGTCATCAGCGGTGCCGGACGGGGCCTGGGAAGGTGCCATGCCCTCGCGCTGGCCGCCGCCGGTGCCGCCGTCGTGGTGAACGACCTGGGCTCCGGCCGGGACGGCAACGGGCAGGCGAGCCCGGTGGCGGAGGAGGTGGTCTCCGAGATCCGGGCCCTCGGCGGCCAGGCGGTGGCCAGCGGGCACGACGTCGCGGACTGGGACGCCAGCAGGCGGCTGGTCGAGTTGGCCGTCGGCGAGTTCGGCCGGCTGGACGTGGTCGTGAACAACGCCGGGATCCTTCGGGACCGGATGCTGGTGAACATGTCCGCGGAGGAGTGGGACGCCGTCATGCACGTACACCTGCGTGGCACGTTCGCACTGAGCCGGTGGGCGGCCTCGCACTGGCGTGAGCGGTCCAAGGCCGGCGACGAGGTCGACGCCAGGATCATCAACACGACGTCTCCGTCCGGCCTGTTCGGCAAGCCGGGACAGGCGAACTACGGGGCGGCCAAGGCCGGTATCGCGACGCTGACCATGATCGCGGCGGCGGAGCTGGCCCGTTACGGCGTGACGGTGAACGCCGTCGCGCCGGTCGCCTACACGCGGATGACCTCGGATCTGGTGACGGACCCGCGCGCGGTGGACGAGCTGGCGCCCGAGCACGTCTCGCCGGTGGTCACCTGGCTCGCCGGCGCCTCCTCACGCGAGGTCACGGGCAGGGTCTTCGAGGTCTCCGGGCGGAGGCTCGGCGTGGCGGAACCCTGGCGGCACGGTCCGTCGGTGGTTCCCGACGGCGTGATGGACCCCGTTGAGGTCGGGGTGACGATCGAGAGGCTGCTGGAGCAGGCGGCGCCGCCGGAGTCCATGGGAGGAAACCTGTGACGGCCGGGACGTCGACGACGGAACTGCCGATCACGGACCTGGAGACGGTGCTCACCACGACGCGGGCGGTGCGTCGCAGGCTCGACTTCGACCGGCCGGTGCCGCGCGAGACGGTCCTCGACTGTCTCCGTACCGCCCTGCAGGCGCCGACGGGCGGGGACGCAGAGGACTGGCGCTTCGTCCTGGTGGGGGACCCCGAGGTCCGCCGCCAGATCGGTGCGGAGTACCGCCGCCTGTTCGACGTCCACGTCGGGCCGCGGATGGCGGGGATGCTCCAGGGCGGCACCATGCGGGTCGACCCACCGGCGGAGCCGTTGGAGCAGGCGGCCCTCCGCCGCAGGGCCCGGGTCTACTCGGGCGCCGCGTACCTCGCGGAGAACCTGGGCCGTGCGCCGTGGCTGGTGCTCGCCTGCGCCACCCGCCCGAACCGCAGCGCGAAGATCGCCGCCGCGGTGTACGGTTCCGTCTTCCCCGCGGTCTGGTCCTTTCAGCTGGCGCTGCGGTCGCGAGGACTCGGCTCCATCATCACCACCCTGCACCTGCGGGAACCCGAGGCGGTGACCCGGATCCTGCGGATTCCGGATGGCGTGACCCAGTGCGCGCTGCTGCCCGTCGCCTACACCATCGGCACCGACTTCCGTCCGGCGGCGCGCAGGCCGGTGGAGGACGTCGTGTTCGTCGACGGGTGGGACCAGCCGCCGGTCGGAGCGTGACCGCGATGCGGCGTGTGCCGCCGTGGAGCCGGGCGTCGTGACGGCCGAGCACGGTTCGCCCTTCCGGGCGCTCGCCCTGGTGAGCTATCGCTGGTTCGCCCTCGCGCAGGTGCTGGGCAACGGCGCGATGTGGATGCACCGCACGGCCCATGTGTGGCTCGTCGTCCAGATCTCCGGCGGTGACGGCGTGGCGGTCGGCGTGGTGACCGGCCTGCAGTACATCTCGATGATCCTGCTGGGGCTGAGCGGCGGTGCGCTCGGCGACCGGTTCGACAAACGCCGGATCATGCTGATGACGCAGAGCGTCGTCGTGGTGGCCAGCGTCGTCCTGGCGGCGCTGATCGCCGGTGACGCCGTGACGCTGCCGATCGCCTACGTCTTCGCCGTCCTGCTGGGCGTCCCGGGAGCGCTGGACGCGCCGGTGCGGCTGGCCTACCCTCGGCAGCTCGTCCCGTACCGGTTCCTGGCCGCGGCGGTCGGGCTGAACGGCGCCGTCTTCCAGCTCTCGCGCGTCGCCGGTCCCGCCCTGGCCGGCGGCCTCATCGCCTTCTCCGGCACCGCCGAGGTGTTCGCCGTCGTCGCGGTGCTCGGCCTGGTGTCCTGCCTCGCGCTGTTGAAGGTGCGCCCGTTGCCCGGTGGCGAGGAGACGGAGGTGGCGGAGCCGGGGAGCGGGCGCCGGGGTCTCGCGGACCTGCACGCGCCGGCCTATCTGGTGCCGCTGCTGGGCGGGCTGATGCTCGGCATCGGCATGACCCACCTGCAACTGGCCGTCCCGCTGCTGGTGGACTCCACGGACAAGGACGCGGCGGGGAGCTTCGGCGTGCTGACGGCGATGATCGGGATCGGCGGCGTCGTGGGGGCGGGGCTCGCGGCGTCGGTGAGATCCGAGCCGACCAATCGGACCCTGTTCGTCTGGTCGGCGGCCTTCGCCGCGGTGACGGCGGTGGTGTCCACGCTCCCGCCGGGGCCCGCCCTGGCCGCCGGGCTGTTCGTCGCGGGCGTGACGATGCAGGTGTTCGGCACCTCGGCCATCTCGGCGCTGCAGCTGCGCTCGCCCGCGAACATCCAGGGGCGCCTGATGGCGTTGTACGTGGTCGCCTTCTTCGTCTGGGTCCCGGTGGGGGCTCCGGTCTTCGGGTGGTTCGCCAACCTTGCCGGAGCGCGACAGGCCCTGGGGATCTCCGGGCTCGTCTGCCTCGCCGTGGTCGGTCTGCTCGCGCTGTCCTTCCTGACCGGCCGCGCCGCGCGGCGCGAGCAGCGCCGGGAGTGACCGCGGCTCGGCCGCTCAGCGGCGGATCGTGACGGCCCCGGGGTCGCCGTGGCCGGTGAAGTGCCGCCGGAAGTGCGCCCACTCGGTCCGGAGCGCCTCCTGCGGTGCCTGCCGGCGGACCGACCGGATGAGCGCGGTCATCTCCGCCACGGCGGTCCGGTCGTATCCGGCCAGGGTCCGCGCCACCTCGTCGACGGTCTCCACCAGCAGGTCGTCCTGAACCGTCCGGCTCACCAGGCCGAACTCGGTCATCTCGGCGGCACCGAACCGTTCACCGAGGAGCAGCATCCGGGTCGCCCGCGCCGCTCCCACCGCGCTGACCAGCCGCGCGGAGCCGCCCCAGGCCGGGATCCGCCCGTGGGGAAGGTGCAGGTCCCCGAAGACCGCGTGCTGTGACGCGATCACCAGGTCGCACGCGAGGACCAGCTCCAGCCCGCCGGCGAACGCGGCCCCGTTCACCGCGGCGATCACCGGCAGCGGCGACTCCTCGATCGCGGTCATCAGATCGCGTCCGCTCTCCAGGAAGGCCAGGCGGGAGTCCGCGTCCCGCAGGGCGGCGGAGGCCCGGACGTCGGCTCCGGGGCAGAACGCCCTGCCGGTTCCGGTGACGACCAGGGTTCGCACCGCCGGGTCGGCCGCTCCGTCGGCGAGCCACCGGGTCAGCCCGGCGACGATCTCGGGACCGAGGGCGTTCGCCCGCTCCGGCCGGTCCAGGCGTGCCCACAACGCCGATCCCCGGCGGCTGACGTGAACGTAGCTCATGGCTCGACCACGACCTTGCCGAACACCTGGCCGGAGAGCAGCCGGGAGAACTGCTCACCGGCCGAGTCGAGCGGCGCCACCGAGTCCACCAGCGGCCGGACGCCGCCGGCGACGAGGAACCCGATGAGGTCCTCGAGTTCGGTCCGGGTGCCCATCGTCGAGCCGAGCACGTTGATCTGCCGGGAGAAGAGCCGGGCCAGGTTGGTCGGCGCGTCGAAGCCGGTGGTCGCGCCGGAGAGCACCACGGTGCCGCCCGGGCGTACCGCGCCGAGAGAGGACTTCCAGGTGGCCTGCCCCACGGTGTCGAGGACGACGTCGCAGTCGGACGGAAGCCGTGCCCCGGACATGACGACCTCGTGCGCGCCGAGCTCGGCGGCCCGGTCGGCCTTGGCGGGGTCCCGGGTGACCACGCGCACCCACAGTCCCGCGGCGCGGGCCAGCAGGATCGCGGCCGTGGCCACCCCGCCTCCGGCGCCCTGCACCAGCACCCGGTCACCGGGCCGTGCCCGAGCCCTGGTGAACAGCATGCGGTAGGCGGTCAGCCACGCGGTGGGCAGGCAGGCCGCCTCGGCCCAGGAGAGCTCGGCGGGCTTCGGGACCAGGTTGCGGCGCGGGACGACGATTCGCGCGGCCAAAGTCCCGTGCCCCGCGTCCGAGAGCACGGACCGTTCCGGGTCGAGGGTCTCGTCACCACGACCGCGCGCGGGGTCGCCGAGGACTCCGTGGATCACGTACTCGTTGCCGTCGTCGTCCACCCCGGCCGCGTCGGTGCCCAGCACGCAGGGAAGGCCGCCTGCCGGAGTGACGGCACCGCGCAGCGTCCACACGTCGTGGTGGTTGAGCGAGGCGGCCCGTACCGTGATCGGCACCCAGCCGTCCGGCGGTACCGGTTCGGGGCGCTCTCCGACGGACAGGGCGCTGACGGGGTCGTCGGCCGACGTGGCGTGCGCGAATGCGGCGAGCATCGGGGGGCTCCCTGGGCGGTCGAGGAGAAAGTTCTCGACATCATACCAACTGGCCGGTACGATTCTGGATATTCAACGCCTCGAATGTTCGAGGGATTCCACACCATCGTTGTGTGAGCGTCTGTGCTGAGGAGGATTGGATGACGACCGACTTCGGCGATAAACGGCTCGAGGACTTCCGCGCCGAACTGCGACAGTGGTTGAACGAGCATCGGCGGCCGGCACTCGCGTCGAAGGGCGAGTACGAACTGGAGCGCGAGGCCTGGCGGAACCCCGGGTCACCGCTCTACGAGGACTTCCTCGCCTGGGAGAAGGCGTCGCTGGAAGCCCGGTTGGTCTGTCCGCACTGGCCCGTGGAGTACGGCGGCCGTGGACTGGACGACCTGGAGATGGCCGTTCTCGCCGAGGAGTTCGCACGTGCGGACATGCCGCGGGTGACCCGGGGGATGGGGGAGCGCCTCGCCGGTCCGGCCATCCTCGCGCACGGCACCCCCGAGCAGAAGGCGTACTTCCTGCCGCGTGTCGTCAGCGGCGAGGACAGGTACTGCCAGGGTTTCTCCGAGCCCGACGCGGGCTCGGACCTGGCCGCCGTCGCCACCCAGGGAGTCGTGGAGGGTGACGAGATCGTCATCACCGGGCAGAAGATCTGGACATCCCGGGCACATCTCGCCGACACGCTGTTCCTGCTGTGCCGGACCGACCCGCACGCCCCCAAGCACAAGGGCATCTCCTACGTGCTCGTCCCGATGCGGGACAACGGGATCACGGTGCGGCCGCTGATCACCATGTCGGGTGAGGACGCGTTCTCCCAGGAGTACATCGACGGCGCCCGAGCTCCGTTGTTCAACGTCATCGGGGGCCTCAACAACGGGTGGCGGTCCGCGATGACCACCCTCGGCAGCGAGCGCGGCGCGGTGGCCGCCGTCCAGCACCTGGAGTACGAGAAGGAGTGGGAGGCCCTGGTCGAACGGGCCAGGGAACTCGGCCGGGACTCCGACCCGCTCATCCGCCAGAAACTGGCCTGGGCCTACTGCCAGGTGCACGTCATGAAGGCCACCGGCCAGCGAGTCCTCGCCACGCTCGCCTCCGGCGAGGAACTGGGCGCCGAGGCGTCGCTGACCAAGCTGGTCTGGAGCGAGTACCACCGGAGGCTGGGCGAGATCGCCATCGACATCGAGGGCGCGGAGGCGCTGGTGCGCCCCTCTGGCGACGGCTACCGGGTGGGGCGCTGGCAGAAGACGTTCCTCACCAGCCGCGCTGAGACGATCTTCGCGGGAACGAGCGAGGTGCAGCGCCGGATCGTCGCCGAACGCGTGCTCGGCCTGCCAAGGTCGTCCTAGCGTGGCGATCCTCGACAACGTGACCGGCGGCGCGCGGTCGGAGGCGGCGCGGGCGACGCCGGACCTGGGCACGCTCTTCCGGCCGCGGTCGGTCGCCCTCGTCGGTGCGACGGAACGTTCCATGTGGTCGGTCAACGCCTTCGAGAACCTGCGCCGCTACTCGCCGGGGATCGCGGTGCACTGCGTCAGCCCCTCACGGGCGACCGTGCACGGCGTCACGGCGGCGGCCTCCCTCAGCGCGGTGGGGGAACCGGTCGACCTGGCCTACATCATGTCCCCGCGCGACACCGTTCCCGACCTCCTGCGGGAGGCGGCCGCGAACGGGATCGGCGGCGCCGTCGTGCTCACCGCGGGATTCGGGGAGACGGACGACGGCCGGGCGCTGCAGCGCGAGCTCGCCGCGGCGGTGCGGGAGACCGGTATCCACCTGCTGGGACCGAACGGCAGTGGTTACGTGGACGTGCGGCACCAGGTCGTACCGTTCGGCCTCGCGCTGCCGAACCTGCCCGACCCCGGCGGCGCCTCGTTCGTCCTGCAGTCGGGCGGCCTGATGAAGCCGCTGCTCTCCCTCGCCAGAGCCTGGGGCGTGGGGGTCGGCATGCTGGCGGGCACCGGGAACGAGGCCACGCTCTCGTCCACCGATGTGGCGCGGTACCTCGTCGAGAGCGAGGAGACCGGGGCGATCGGCCTGTTCCTCGAGGCGTTCAGGGACGCCGAGGGCTTCCGGGCGCTGGCGGAGCGCGCGCTCGA
Organism: Streptosporangium sp. NPDC049644; assembly: GCF_040675205.1. Lineage (NCBI taxonomy): Bacteria > Bacillati > Actinomycetota > Actinomycetes > Streptosporangiales > Streptosporangiaceae > Streptosporangium > Streptosporangium sp. NPDC049644. Next base: position 166,874 of record NZ_JBFAOJ010000006.1, read on the forward strand.
ACTCGACCGGCCGGTCGTGGTGCTCCCGGTCGGGCGCAGTGAGGTGGCCCGGCAGGCGGCGATGTCGCACACCGGAGCGCTGGCCGGAGACTCCGCGGTGACGTCCGCGGTGCTGCGGGAGCTCGGCGTGGTCGAGGTCTCCTCGATGGAGGAGTTCGTCGCGACGACCGAGCTGCTCTCCCGCGGGGTGCGGCCGCGCGGCGGCCGCCTCGGTGTGGTCTCGGCGTCCGGCGGAAGCTGCGAGCTGGTGGCGGACAAGGCCGCCGACGAGGGGATGACCCTGCCGAGGCTGCCACCCGAGGCGCTGGAGGAGCTCCGCTCCCTGCTGCCGGCCTTCTCCCACGTGCAGAACCCCCTCGATGTCACCGGTTACGCGACGGTGAACCCGAGACTGCCGGTGGACGCGGCCGCCGTCATGGGCAGGACCGGGGCGGAGCACTACGACCTGCTGCTGTTCCAGGCGTTCGTCGCGCCCCCCGAGCAACCCGCCGACCCCGACCTCACCCGCGCCCACTTCGCGGCGATCGCGGACACCGTCAAGGGGCTCGACGTCCCGGTGCTGCTCCAGGACGAGGTGGGCGTCGGGCTCAGCGACTTCGCCCGGGAGCTGTTCGCGGAACTCGACCTCGTCAGATTGCCGGGGGTCGAGGTCGGGTTGCGCGCCGTCGCCAACGCGATGCGCTACACGGCCGGCAGAGAACGGCTGCGCGGGAAGGAGCGGACCGGCGCCGCCGACCGGCCGACGTCGTCCGCACCTCTGGCGGAGGTGCCGCTGTCGGAAGGGCCGCTGTCGGAGGGCCCGCTGTCGGAGGCGCGGGCGCTGGAGTTGCTGGGTGGCCACGGCGTGCCGGTGATGCCCTACCGCCTCGTCTCGGACGCGGCCGGCGCGGTGCAGGCCGCACGGCTGCTCGGCGGCCGGGTGGTGTTGAAGATCTGCTCACCGGACATCGCCCACAAGTCCGATGTCGGTGGCGTCGTCCTCGACGTGGAGGGTGACGACGCGGTGGCCGAGGCGTACACCGGCCTGATGGCGACGGTAACCGCCCGGGTGCCGGAGGCGCGCCTGGACGGCGTGCTCGTCGCGCCCTTCCGCCCCGGTGGCGTCGAGCTGATCGTCGGCATCAACCGCGACCCCGTCTGGGGACCCGTTCTCGTCCTCGGGTTCGGCGGCGTGCTGGTAGAGGTACTGGCGGACGTGGCGATACGGCCACTGCCGGTCAGCGCGCGAGACGTCACCGAGATGCTCGGCGGGCTCCGGGGGGCGGCGCTGCTACGGGGAGTACGAGGCCGTGCGGCCGGCGACGTCGACGCCGTGGTCGCGGCGGTCCTGGCATTGACGGACGCGGCACTCGGCTGGGGTGACGGCTGGGATTCAGTGGAGGTCAACCCGATGCGGGTCGACGGGACGGTGGTCGAGGCCCTCGACGCCCTCGTGGTCGGCAGGCCGGCGTGACACTCACCAGGAAGCATAAGGAGACGGCAATGAGGCTTGGATTCACGGCCGAGCAGGAGGAACTGCGCGCCGGTGTGCGTCGCCTGCTCACCGAGCACGCGAGCACCGACAGGCTGCGGGCGGAGTTGGAGTCCGAGGAGCCCTACGACGCGGGGCTCTGGAAGCTGATGGCGGAGAGCCTCGGACTGCACGCGATGGCGATTCCCGAGGAGTACGGCGGCGCGGGCTACGGCTTCCGCGAGCAGTCGGTGGTGCTGGAGGAGATGGGCCGGGTGCTGCTGCGCTCGCCCTACCTGTCCACCGTGATCGTGGCGGCCAACGCCCTGCTGCTCGGCGACGACGAGGAACTGCGCCGCGACTGGCTGCCCCGCATCGCCGCCGGCGACGCGGTCGCGAGCCTGGCCCACGTCGAGGCGGACGGGGACTGGCGGGCCGCGCGCCCCCGGGTGAGCGCGGTACGCGACGGCGAGGGCTGGCGGGTCACCGGGACCAAGTCGTTCGTGATGGACGGAGTCCAGGCGGACCTGCTCCTCGTCCTGGCCTCGGTCGCGGGTGGCGAGGAGGGCGAGACCGTGCTGCTCGCCGTGGACACCCGCGAGGCGGGCGTCGTCGCCGAGGACGTACCCGTGCTGGACATGACCCGGCGGCTGGCGACGGTGACGTTCGCCGACGCCCGCGGCCGGGCTGTCGCCCTGGGGGCCCGCGCCCGGCAGGTGCTGGACGCGACCCTCGGCATCGCGGCCGCCGGCCTGGCCTGCGAGCAGGTGGGCGGTGCCGCGCGGTCCCTGGAGGTGGCGGTGGAGTACGCCAAGGTCCGCGAGCAGTTCGGCGTCCCCATCGGCAGCTTCCAGGCCATCAAGTTCAAGTGCGCCGACATGCTGCTCGACCTGGAGGCGGCGCGCTCCGCGGCGTACTACGCGGCGGCCGCGGTCGCCGACGACGCGGAGGACCTGCCCGTCGCGACCTCCGTGGCGAAGGCGGTCTGCTCGGACGCCTACACGGCCATCACCGGAGAGATGATCCAGGTACTCGGCGGGATCGGCTACACCTGGGAGCACGACGCCCACCTCTACTTCAAGAGGGCGAAGGCCTCCCAGCACCTTTTCGGAGACTCCGACCTGCACCGCGAGCAGCTCGCCGTCCGGGTGGGGGTCTGAGGTGGCCCGCAACGAGGGGAAGCAGGCGCCGAAGCCCACCCCCGAGACCCGGCCGTACTGGGACGGCGCCGCGGCCGGTGAGCTGCGGCTGCCACGATGCGTCCCGTGCGGCAAGGCGTTCCTCTACCCGCGCTCGGTCTGTCCCTTCTGCTCCTCGTCGGACATCGAGTGGTTCACCGCAACCGGCAGGGGAAAACTGCACTCCTACCTGATCGCCCACCGGCCGTCGCCCGGTTTCGAGAGCGAGGGGCCGTACGCCGTGGCGGTGGTGGAGCTTGAGGAGGGTCCAAGACTCATGTCCAACATCGTCGGGGTTCCCAACGACCCGGAGCACCTCGTCCTCGACATGGACCTCGAGGTCGTCTTCGACAAGCACGGTGACGTCGCCGTTCCGAAGTTCCAGCCGGCGGGCGGTGGCCGATGAGCATCCGAGGCAGGGTCGCGATCGTCGGAGCAGCCGAGTCCGAGCAGCTCGGGCGCATCCCCGACAAGTCCGCGCTGCAGCTGCACGCCGAGTCCGGGCTGGCCGCGCTGCGCGACGCGGGGCTCGGCGTCGCGGATGTCGACGGGGTGGCCTGTGCGGGAGAGAGCCCGCTGGACGTCGCCAACTACCTGGGCATCAACCCCTCCTACCTGGACGGGACGATGGTCGGCGGGACGTCGTTCATGCTGCACGTCCGGCACGCCGCCGCCGCGATCACGGCCGGGCTCTGCGAGACGGTCCTGATCACCCACGGCGAGTCCGGCAGGTCCCGCGTCGGCATGCAGCCGTGGGCCCCCGCGCCGCAGTCGATGCGCGGGCAGTTCGAGGTGCCCTACGGCGGCGTCTTCGCGCCGTCGACGTTCCCCATCGGGGTGCTGCGCTACATGAAGCAGTACGGCATGACGCCGGAACAACTGGCGATGGTGCCGGTCGTCCAGCGGAAGTGGGCCGCCCTCAACCCGCGGGCGAAGCTGCGGGACGAGATCACCGTCGACGACGTGCTGTCCTCCAAGATGATCTCCTACCCGCTCCACCTGCTGGAGTGCTGCCTGGTCACCGATGGCGGCGCCGCGGTGGTGGTCACCTCCGCGGCACGGGCCGCCGACGGGCCGAAACCTCCCGTGTACCTGCTGGGTGCCGGTGAGGCGGGAGAGTCGTCGGCCATCTCGCAGATGGCGGACCTGACGTCGTCCCGTGCGTTCCGGGACGCCGGCCGCGCGGCGTTCGCGGAGGCCGGGGTCTCGCACTCCGAGGTGGACCATCTGATGATCTACGACGCCTTCGCGCACGTCCCGCTGTACGGGCTGGAGGATCTGGGCTTCGTCGGCCGAGGGGAGTCCTTCGGATTCGTCGAGGAGGGGCACACGGCCCCCGGCGGACGACTTCCGATGAACACCAACGGCGGCGGTCTCGCGTACACGCACACCGGGATGTACGGCATGTTCGCCATCTGCGAGTCCGTACGCCAGGTACGCGGGGAGGCCGCGGCCCAGGTGGACGGGGTGCGGACCAGCGTCGTGCTGGGCAACGGCGGCTCTTTCATGAGCGCGGGCGTCCTGGTGCTCGGCGCGGAAGAGGTCGCAGCCGCCTGAGGCGCCACCCCGTTGTCGAAACACGATTGTCGGAACATGTGAACAGGAGGACGGATGTCGCGGTTGTGTGAGGGACGCGTGGTGATCGTGACCGGTGCGGGCAACGGCATCGGCCGCTTCCACGCGCTGGAGTTCGCCCGCCAGGGCGCCAAGGTGGTCGTCAACGACCGGGGTGTCGAGCGCGGCGGCGCGGGTGGCTCGCGCACGCCGGCGGACGCGGTCGTCGCGGAGATCGAGGCGATGGGCGGCGAGGCCGTCGCCGACCACGGCGACATCGCCGACATGGCCTCGGCCGAGGCCATGGTGCAGACCGCCGTCGACCGGTTCGGCACCCTGGACGTGCTGGTGAACAACGCCGGCATCGTGCGTGACCGCACGCTGACCAACATGACCGAGGAGGAGTGGGACGACGTCATCAGGGTCCACCTGAAGGGGACCTTCGCGCCGTCCCGCGCCGCCGCCCGGTACTGGAAGGCGCGCGCCAAGGCGGGCGAGAAGCTGTCCGCGCGCCTGGTCAACACCTCGTCCTCGTCCGGCCTGCTCGGTAACATCGGCCAGACCAACTACGGGGCGGCCAAGGCGGGCATCGCCGGTTTCACCGTGATCGCGGCCATGGAACTCGCTCCGTACGGGATCACCGTCAACGCGGTCGCTCCCGGAGCGCGCACCCGGATGACCGAGGGGCTGATGGCCGAGCCCGAGGGGGACTTCGACCCCTACGACCCGGCCGCCATCTCGCCGCTGGTCGCCTGGCTGGGCAGCGAGCGGTCCGCCGGTGTCACCGGGCAGGTCTTCGGGTCCAGCGGAGGACTGCTCAGCGTGTACGAGGGCTGGAACGTCGGCCCCACCGCGGAGCTGCCCCGGCTGTGGCACGCCGAGGAGATCGACGGAGCGGTCCGCAAGCTGCTGGCCCAGTCCGTGCGGAACCCCCGGCTGCCCCAGCTGGACGGAGCCTGACATGGCCCTCGACCTCGATTCGGTCGGCCGGACCGGCGAGCCGGTGGACGTCTCCTGGGGATCCGACGAGGCGCTGCTCTACGCCGTCTCGATCGGCGCCGGGCAGGATCCGGGCGCCGAGCTCTCGGTGACCACGGAGAACAGCGAGAACCTGCGCCAGCGGGTGCTGCCGACCTTCGGCGCGCTGCTCGGCCAGCGGGTCTCCAGGCCGGACATCGGTTCGTACGACAGGGCCCGGCTGCTCCACGCCGAGCAGCACCTGGAGCTGGCGGCCCCGCTGGCCGTCTCCGGCCGGGCGAGACTGACCGCCGAAGTGCTGGCGATCCATGACAAGGGTAGCGGGGCGATCGTGTGGACCGGCGTCCGCGCGGTCGATCCCACCTCCGGCGCGCCGATGTTCTCCACCCGGTCGGCCGCCTTCATCCGGGGCGCGGGAGGCTTCGGCGGCCCCCGGGGGTCCGCCGACGACTGGAAGCAGCCGACACGTTCTCCGGACGAGGTCGTGCGCTACCGGACCCGCCCGGAACAGGCGCTGCTGTACCGCCTGACCGGTGACCGCAACCCCCTGCACTCGGATCCCGCGTTCGCGGCCCGCGGCGGGTTCGACCGGCCGATCCTGCACGGGATGTGCACGTACGGCTTCACCGGCAGGGCCGTCGTGGCGGCCGCCTGCGGCGGCGATCCGGATCTGCTCACCGCCATCGGCGGCCGGTTCCGCGGCATCGTCGTCCCCGGGGAGGCCCTGGAGGTCCGCCTGTGGCTGGACGGGGCCGACGTGATGTTCCAGACCGTCCGTGCGGACGGGACCGTGGTGATCGACCGAGGTGTCGCGCGGATCGACGCGTCCCGACCTGGCAACATGTGAGGCACGAAGTGAACAAGCGTTCCGCCGGACTTGATCCGTACGACTTCCTCGACGTCGACTCGCTGCTCGACACCGAGGAGAGGGAGATCCGCGACACGGTTCGCCGTTTCGTCAGGGAGCGGGTGTTGCCGGAGATCGGCGACTGGTACGAGAGAGGGGTGTTCCCGCGCGAGATCGCCAAGGAGCTCGGCTCCCTGGGGCTGCTCGGCATGCACCTGGACGGCTACGGCTGCGCCGGCACCAACGCGGTCTCCTACGGCCTGGCCTGCCTGGAGGTGGAGGCGGGTGACAGCGGCCTGCGCAGCTTCGTGTCCGTGCAGGGGTCCCTGGCGATGTTCCCGATTCGCGCCTACGGATCGGAGGAGCAGCGGGAGACCTGGCTGCCGCGGATGGCGGCGGGGGAGGCCATCGGGTGCTTCGGGCTGACCGAGCCGGACTCCGGCAGCGACCCGGGCAGCATGCGGACGACGGCCCGCCGGGACGGTTCCGACTGGGTTCTCAACGGGACCAAGATGTGGATCACCAACGGCGGCATCGCGGATGTGGCCGTGGTGTGGGCCCGGGCGGAGGAGGGCGTGCGGGGCTTCGTGGTCCCCACCGACACGCCGGGGTTCAGCACCCGGGACGTGCACGGGAAGCTCTCCATGCGGGCCTCGGTGACCTCCGAACTGGTGATGGAGGACGTGCGGCTGCCCGGGGACGCGGTGCTGCCCGGCGTCGTGGGGCTGAAGGGCCCGTTGTCCTGCCTGAACGAGGCGAGGTTCGGGATCCTGTTCGGCGCGGCCGGCGCGGCACGGGCGTGCTACGAGGCGGCCGTGGAGTACAGCCTCTCCCGCACGCAGTTCGGCAAGCCGGTGGCCGGGTTCCAGCTGGTGCAGCGGAAGCTGGCCGAGATGGCGGTCAGCGTCAACCGGTCGACCCTGCTGGCGGTTCACCTGGGACGGCTCAAGGACGCGGGGAGGCTGGTGCCGGCCCAGGTGAGCTTCGGCAAGCTGGACAACGTCCGGCAGGCCCTCGACGTCGCGCGCGAGGCGCGCGGCTGTCTCGGCGCGAACGGGATCACGCTGGAGTACCCGGTGATCCGGCACATGACCAACCTGGAGTCGGTCTCCACCTACGAGGGCACGCACGAGATCCACACCCTGGTCCTCGGCGAGGCGATCACCGGGATGCCCGCCTACCGATGACCGGCACACCGGCGGGGTACCGGGACAGGTTCCCGGTGCCCCGCCGGCTTTCCCAGTCGGTTGCAAGCCGGTTCCCAGCTCCGTCCGGCACCGTGGTGCGCACTTGCGACGGCGAGGACCGCCGCCGTTCATGGTATTCCGCCGACCATGAAACGAAGGTGCTTGTGAGGCGCGTCATGCCCCTGCTCGTCCTCGGCCCGCCGGCTACGCCGTCACCGGGACCCGCCCATGCGGCCGAGTACGGCCATCTGGTCGTCCAGAGCATCCAGGCCGACAGGACCACCCGCACCGGGCCGTGCCGGCGAGACGAGGGGCGGCTGCCGTGACAAGGATCTCGATCGACGACATGTCCACCGGGGATCTCCTGGCGGGCGCGTCGCTGGGGGAGTTGTTCGCCGCCTCGGTGGCTCGGGACCCTGATGCGGCGGCCGTCGTCTCCGACGGCCGCTCGGTGTCGTACCGGGAGCTTGACGGGTGGTCGGACCGGCTCGCGCAGTGGCTGAGCGAGCGGGGGGGTGCGGCCGGAGTCGCGGGTGGCGCTGGTGCTGCCGCGCTCGGTGGAACTGGTGGTCGCGGTGCTGGCCGTGACCAAGGCGGGCGGCGTGTTCGTGCCGGTGGATCCGGCCTATCCGCCACCACGGCAGGAGTTCATGCTGGCCGACGCGGCCCCGGCGCTGGTGCTGCGGGACACCCTTCCGGACGTGTCGGCACATCCGGCGTTGCCGCGCGCGGCCGGCGGGCCGCTGACCCGGGCGGCGTACGTGATCTACACCTCCGGGTCGACCGGCGTCCCCAAGGGCGTGCTGGTCTCGCATCGGGGGCTGGCGGCGTTGGCGTCGGCGCAGGCGGAGCGGCTGGGGGTGGGACCGGGGGCGCGGATGCTGCAGTTCTCCTCCCCGAGCTTCGACGCGTGGGTGTGGGAGATCGTGGCGCTGGCCTCCGGGGCGACGCTGGTGGTGCCGCCGCCGGGGCGGTTGGCGGGTGCGGAGCTGGCCGACCTGCTGGTGCGGGAGCGGGTCAGCCATGCGACGTTGCCGCCGGCGGTGCTGGCGACGGTTCCGGTGGTGGAGCCGGCGGATCTGATGACGCTGGTGGTCGCGGGTGAGGCGTGCGGCCCGGAGCTGGTGGAGCGGTGGGCGCCGGGCCGGCGGATGGTGAACGCCTACGGGCCGACGGAGTCGACGGTGTGCGTGTCGATGTCGGTGCCACTGCAGCCGGGTGGTGGGGTGCCGATCGGTCGTCCGGTGCTCGGCACCCGGGTGTATGTGCTGGATGAGGGTTTGCGTCCGGTGCCGACGGGTGTGGTGGGGGAGTTGTACGCGGCCGGTGCGGGGGTGGCCCGGGGCTATCTCAACCGGCCGGGTCTGACGGGCGAGCGGTTCGTGGCCGATCCCTACGGTCCCGCCGGGTCGCGGATGTATCGCACGGGGGATCTGGCCCGGTGGAACGCCGATGGTGAGCTGGAGTTCCGGGGTCGTGCCGATGAGCAGGTGAAGGTGCGCGGGTTCCGGGTCGAGCCGGGTGAGGTCGAGGCCGTGCTTCGTGGTCATGAGGGGGTGCGGGACGCGGCGGTGGTGGTGCGTGGGGGCCGTCTGGTCGCTTATGTGGTGGGTGACTCGGCGGGGGTGCGGGAGTATGTGGCGCGGTTGCTGCCGGATTACCTGGTCCCGGCCGTGGTCACCGCTGTGGGGGGGTTGCCGCTGACCGTCAACGGAAAGCTCGATCGCAGGGCCCTGCCCGACCCGGGGTTCCCCGCCACCACCGACGGCCGCGGTCCGCGGACCCCGCAGGAAGAGCTGCTCTGCGGCCTCTACGCCGAGGTTCTGGAACTGCCCCGGGTCAGCGTCGACGACGGCTTCTTTGACCTGGGCGGGCACTCGCTGCTGGCGACTCGCCTGGTCAGCCGTATCCGCGCGGTTCTGGGGGCTGAGGTGCCGATCCGGGCGCTGTTCGAGACCCCGACCGTGGCGGGCCTGGCGCAACGCCTCGCCCTGGATCCGCAGGAACGGACGTTCGGCGTCCTGCTCCCCCTCCGCGCCGCCGGCCGCCGCGCACCACTCTTCTGCGTGCATTCCGGGAGCGGTCTCAGCTGGCCCTACGCGTCGCTCCTGTGGCACATCGACCCGGAGGTTCCGGTGTACGGCCTGCAGGCCCGCGGCCTGCGGGGCGGGGAATCACTGCCCGCCTCGATCGAGGAGATGGCCGCCGAGTACGTAAGCCAGATCCTCAAGGTGTGGCCGGAGGGGCCCTACCGCCTGCTGGGCTGGTCGTTCGGGGGCGTCGTCGCGCACGCGATGGCGGCCCGGCTGGAACAGGCCGGCCGGCGGGTCGAATCGCTCATCCTGATCGACGCGTTCCCGGCGCGCCCACTGGGCGACGACGTCATCGAGAAGGTGGCCGAGGTGGAGATCTCGCGCCTCTACCTCGACATGCTCGGGGCGTTCGAGATCGACACCGCCGAGTACGCGGACCGCACCCTGCGCCACGACGAGTTCGTGCGGATCCTGCGCTCCCGCAACACGGCACTCGCCTCGCTCGATGAGGATCTGCTCGCCGCCTCGTTCCGTGTCATGATCAACAACATCCGGATCGGGGGCCGGTACCGGCACGAGGCGGTGGCCGTGGACACGCTGATCATCGCGGCCGAGCACGAGGATCCGCGGTACACGCTGACGAAGGACACCTGGAGGTCGTACGTGAGCGGTGACATCCGGCTGCACCCGGTGGCCGCGTCGCATCAGCGCCTGCTCAGCCCGGAGCCGCTGCGCGAGTACGGCGGGCTGATCGACGAGTGGCTTCGCGGAGACGAGATCGGCGGCGAACCACGCTGAGCCAGGTGATCGCCGGCCCCCCACCGGCCGCCCCGCGTCGTCGCTCCGGCTCGGTGCCTGCTTCCTGTGCGGGGCCGACGGCCGGTGAACGGCGGCCCCGCTGTCTCCTGACCCTCACCCCGCCGGCCGTCATCGGGCCGCGCACTTGAGCAGGACGACGACCGCGCGTTCGGCGGCGCCGTGCGTGGCCGGGCCGCCGCCTTCGCCCAGGGCGGCGAGGGCACGCTCGATGGTCTTTCCTTTCTCGTACGCGGCGATCACCCGCGGATCCACGTACGAGGCGCGGGCGACCGCCGGGGTGTTGCCGAGATACTCGGCCACCTCCTTCATCACCCGGGTGATCGCCTTGCGGCGGCCGGTCCGGGTGCGGACCCGTTTCGAGACGGCCAAGCCGACGGCGGCGTACACGGTGGCGTGCCAGGTCCGGAAATCCTTCGCGCTGACCTCGGTGTCGAAGCGGTCCCGCAGGTAGGCGTTGATGTCGTCACTCTTGACATCGACCCAGGTCCCGTCGTGTTCGTAGCGGAGCAGCTCGCCCTCGTCACCCGCCTTGCGCAGGGCGGTGACGACCTTGCACACGCCGGGATCGGTGATCTCGACCTCGCGAGGTATGCCGCCCTTGGCCGGATAGGAGAACACGACCCGGCTTGCCGAACAGATGACATGTTCCATGCGGAGGGTGGCCAGACCGAAGGACTCGTAGACCTCGCCGCCAACCCGGAACAGGCCGACGTCGAGCATCCGGGCGGCGGCGGCCAGCACGCGATCCCTGGTCAGGCCCTTCTGCTCCAGGTCGGCCTGAACCTTCTCGCGGAAATCGGGCAGCCGTTCGGCCAGTTCTCCGACCCGCTCGAACTTGGCCCGGTCCTGTTCCGCGCGCCAGACGTCGTGGTAGCGATACTGGCGGCGGCCGGCCGCGTCGGTGCCGGCGGCCTGGATGTGGCCGGTGGGGTCACGGCAGATCCACACCTCCCGCCAGGCCGGGGGGAAGGGCCAGCGCCCTGATCCGGTCGAGGACGCGCTTGTCCTTCACCGGGCGGCCGTCGGGGTGGGCGTACGAGAAGGACCGTCCCCGGCGGCGGGTGATGCCGGGTTCTGCGGGGTCACTGGGCCGCAGCTCGGGCATGTCAGCCCGGGAGGGTCTCGCCGCCGATAGGTGCGAGCACCTCACCCGTGTAGTAGGACGAAAGGCGACCGGACGCGAAGAATACGTAGGACGGCGCGATCTCGTCCGGGTCGGCGGCTCGTTTCATCGGCACCTGCTTACCGAACTCCTCGACCTTCTCCTCCGGGAAGGTGGCCGGGATCAGCGGTGTCCACACCGGCCCGGGTGCGACCGCGTTGACCCGGATGCCCCTGTCGACCAGGTTCTGCGCCATCGACTGGGTGAAAGCGTTGATCGCGCCCTTGGTGGCGGCGTAGTCGATCAGCGTCTTGTTGCCGCGCAGGCCGTTGATCGACGAGGTGTTGACGATCGCCGATCCCTCACCCATGTGCCGCAGGGCCGCCTTGGTGACCCGGAAGTAGCTGTGGATGTTGACCGCGAAGGTGTGTTCCCACTGCTCGTCGTCCAGTTCGTCGAGCGAGGCGACCGGCTGCTGGTAGGCGACGTTGTTGACCAGCAGGTCGAGCCCGCCCAGCTCGCGGAAGGTCCGGTCGACCACGTCGGCGCAGTGGGCGGCCCGCCCGAGGTCGCCGGGCAGCAGCACGCAGCGCCGCCCCTCCTGCTCGACCAGCTTGCGGGTGTGCTCGGCGTCCTCGTGCTCGCTCAGGTAGGCGATCGCGACGTCGGCTCCCTCCTTGGCGAAGGCGATCGCGACGGCCCGACCGATTCCCGAGTCGCCTCCGGTGATCAGGGCCTTACGTCCCTTGAGCAGATCACGGCCTTCGTAGTCACGCATCTCATCCCGGGGTTCGGGGGCCATGTCCCCGCTGCTGCCCGGGTAGCTCTGCGTCTGTGCGGGTGGTGTCTGATGTGGTTTGTCTGGCATCTTCACCCTGTGCCCGGCCGGCTGGTCCTCTAACGAACGCTCGCCGGCCCCCGAGCCCGCTCAACGCGTGAACTCCGGCCAGACCATCGCCGAGGCCGCCGAGAAGGCGCGCGGCCTGGATGCCGGTTCGTCGCCGACCTGTGGGCTCAAGGGCGTGCCGGCCGGCCGCGACATCGTGGTGAAGGTGATCGCCCAGGGGGAGGACCCGAAGTCCTGCCGGGGTCCGGTCGTGCGCTCGGCATGGCCGGGCCTGGACGTTTCAGGAGGCAACGGCGGGTTAGAGGCGGATCGAGGGGCTGTTGGAGCTGCCTCCAAGCAGTACCTCTGTGACGTCGCGAAGCGTATGGACATAGCCCGGGAGGTCCTCCATGAGCAGGACGGAGCTGGTGGAGGCGATCAAGAAGGCCAACCGCCGGGCGTCCGCCAAGGCCCGTACCTGAGACCGAGGAGACGAACATGCCCCAGAACGTCATTGAAATGATCATGGCCGACCACCGTGACGTCGAGATGATCTTCGAGAAGCTGAGGAAACAGCCGGAGAACCGGCCGGCCCTGGTGGCGGAGCTGGCCGCGAAGTTCGTCGCGCACGCCCGCGCGGAAGAGGCCGAGGTCTACCCCGAACTGGCCAAAGCCGACCCCGGTGAGCGCGGTGAGGTCCACCACGGGATCGAGGAACACCACGAGGCGGAAGAGCTCCTGGCCACCCTCATGGAGACCGGCCCTGACCGGCCGGAGTTCACGACCGTGCTGGAGCGGATGGTCAAGGCGGTCGAGCACCACGTCGAGGAGGAGGAGACCGACATTCTCCCCGCCATGGCCAAGGCCATCTCCGCCGACAAGCTGGTCGAGATGGGCCGGGTGTTCAGCCGGGCCAAGGCCGGGGAACTCGCCAAGCCGCCCCGGCCGAAGGGCCGTACCAAGGAGGAACTGGTCGAGCAGGCCAGGAAGAAGGAGGTCGAGGGCTACGGCTCCATGACCAAGGACGAACTGCTCGCCGCTCTCGCGGGCTGAGGCGTCATCGGCGGCCGGTGGCGGCGACGCCCTCCCGAAGAACGACCACGGCAAGATGCTCAGGAACACCCTGCGCCGGAGTCGAACCGGGACGGGCCGCGCACCCGGGCCGGGCCTGACCACGTCTGGGCCGCGCGCCCGTGCCGAGCGGGCGCTGACGGAGAGAATTCGCACTTGGGGTTCACGGTGCGTCGCGGATCCACGCCGACCTGTACGAGGTCGGCGTGGATCCGCGACGGGCACGGGCCGGCTGATGCGCCGTGCGGGCCTGGCCGGAAAGACTCGCCGCCAGGGCGGACGGACGACCGGCCGGGATGGCGCGTCCAGCCCGCCGGATGTCAGCCCATGTGCGGGTAGCGGTGGTCGGTCGGCGGGACGAACGTCTCCTTGATCGTCCGGGCGTTGACCCAGCGGGTCAGGTTGAGCATCGACCCGGCCTTGTCATTGGTGCCCGAGGCGCGGGCCCCGCCGAAGGGCTGCTGGCCGACGACCGCGCCGGTCGGCTTGTCGTTGATGTAGAAATTGCCCGCCGCGAAGCGCAGCCGCTCCGACGCCGAGGTGATCGCGTAGCGGTCCTGGGCGATGATCGATCCGGTCAGCGCGTACGGGGAGACGCCCTCCATCTGGTCGAGCACCGCGTCGAAGTCCGCGTCGTCGTAGACGTGCACGCCGAGGATCGGGCCGAAGTACTCCTTGACGAAGATCTCGTCGGTGGGATCGGCCGACTCCAGGATGGTCGGCCGCACGAAGTAGCCGGTCGAGTCGTCGTACGAGCCGGTCAGCACGTTGATCGAGTCGAGCGAGCGGGCCCGGTCGATCGCGGCCCGGTGCTTGGCGAACGCCCGGTCGTCGATGACCGCGCCCATGAAGGTCGACAGGTCGGCGGCCACGTCGCCGACGGTCAGCGACTCGGCCGTGCCCACCAGTTCGTCGCGGATCACCGACCAGACCGAGCGCGGCACGTAGGCCCGGGAGGCGGCCGAGCACTTCTGCCCCTGGTACTCGAAGGCGCCGCGGACCAGCGCGGTGGTGAGCACACCGGGATCGGCGGAGGGGTGGGCCAGCACGAAGTCCTTGCCGCCGGTCTCGCCGACCAGGCGCGGGTAGGACCGGTATGAGGTGATGTTGGCGCCGACCGTGGACCACAGGTGCTGGAAGGTCGCCGTGGAGCCGGTGAAGTGGATGCCCGCCAGGTCGGGGTGGGTCGTCGCGACCTCGGAGACGGCGGCGCCGTTGCCGGTCACCATGTTGATGACGCCCGGCGGAAGCCCGGCCTCCTCCAGCAGGCGCATGGTGAAGTGCGCGGCGAACTGCTGGGTGGGGGAGGGCTTCCAGACGACCACGTTGCCCATCAGGGCCGGAGCCGACGGCAGGTTCCCGGCGATAGCCGTGAAGTTGAACGGGGTGATCGCCAGGACGAAGCCCTCCAGCGGCCGGTACTCCATCCGGTTCCACACGCCGGGCGACGAGATCGGCTGGTCGCTGAGGAGCCTGCGGGCGAAGTCCACGTTGAAGCGCAGGAAGTCGATCAGCTCGCAGGCCGAGTCGATCTCCGCCTGCTGCGCGGACTTGGACTGGCCCAGGATCGTCGCGCCGTTCAGCGTCTGCCGGTAGGGGCCGGCCAGCAGGTCGGCGGCCCGCAGGAAGATCGCGGCCCGCTCGTCGAACGGCATGGCGCGCCACGCGGGCGCCGCCCGCAGCGCGGCGTCGATCGCCGCGCGTACGTCGCCGGCGGTGGCGTCGGCGGTGCGGCCGAGCACGGAGGCGTGGTTGTGCGGCTGGACCACGTCGATCGGGGCGCCGCCGCCCATCCGCTGCTCGCCGCCGATCGTCATCGTCAGATCCAGCTGGGCCCCGGCCAGCTCCTTGACGCGGTCCTCCAGCGCGGCGCGCTCGGCACTGCCCGGCGCGTAGCCGAGCACCGGCTCGTTGATCGGGGCGGGAACTGCGGAGATGGCATCCATCACTTGCCTCCAAGGGCACGAAGAAAGAAGGCGATGTTCGCCGGACGCTCGGCCAGCCGGCGCATGAAGTAGCCGTACCAGTCGTCGCCGTAGGGGATGTAGACGCGCATGACATGGCCGGCGCCCGCCAGCGCCTGCTGCCGGTCCGTCCTGATGCCGTAGAGCATCTGGTACTCGTAGTCACCGGGGGAGCGGCCAAACCGGTCGGCGAGCGTCTCGGTGATGGAGATCAGCCGGTCGTCGTGCGTCGCCACCATCGGGTAGCCGGCACCCGACATGAGAATGCGCAGGCAGCGCACGTAGGCCCGGTCGACCTCGTTCTTGTGCCGGTGGGCCACCGAGGCGGGTTCGGCGTAGGCGCCCTTGACCAGGCGGACCCGGGAGCCCTGATACGCCAGGTCGCGGCAGTCGGCCTCGCTGCGGAACAGGTAGGACTGCACCGCGACGCCGACGGAGGGGAAGTCCTCGCGCAGGGCCCGCAGCGTCTCCAGCGTGGAGTCGACGGTGGTGTGGTCCTCCATGTCGAGGGTCACGTTCGCCCCGCAGGCGCGGGCGGCCTCGCAGATCTGCCGCGCGTTCTCCAAAGCGATCTTGTCACCGTCGGCGCCCAGCGCCTGACCGACCGCCGAGAGCTTCACCGAGACCTCGGCGCGGTCGCCGAGCCCCAGCTCGCCCAGGGGGCTGAGCAGGGTGGCGTACGCCCTGGCCGTCTGTGCGGCGGCGGCGGTGTCCTTCGTCTCCTCACCCAGGTGGTCGACGCTGACGGCCAGGCCCGCGGCGGCGAGGTGACGGATCGCCTCGACCGCGTCCTGGGGCGTCTCGCCCGCGACGAAGCGGTCGACGACCTTGCGTGTCAGGGGTACGCCGGAGACCGCGCGCCGTACCAGCGGTAACCGGGATGCGCCGAGAAGGAGGGAACCGAGCATGTCTTCACCCTAAAACCCTGGTCAGGCCGACCGTCATGTGCATCTGCCACGACCGGCGGGAAGAGTGTTCATACACATGTACAACAATGGTGAGGTGTTACAGGAGACAGTCGACGAGATCGCCGCCAGGCTCGGTGCCTCCGCCACCCTGGAGGACCGCTCGTTCCAGCTCCTGGCCTATGCCGCGCAGAGCGGTGACATCGACATGGTGCGCCAGGAGTCCATTCTGCGGCGCCGCGCGACCGACCAGGTGCGGGCCTACTTCGAGGGATACGGCATCGCCGGCGCCCACGGGCCGGTGCGCATCCCCGCCGACGCCGACCTGGGAGTGCTCGCCCGGGTGTGCGTGCCGCTGCGGCACCGCGAGGTGGCCTACGGCTACCTGTGGCTGCTCGACGACGGCACGCTCGGCGACGACGTCCTGGCCTCGGTCGGCGATCTGGTCTCCCGGGCCGCCGCGGCCCTCGCGCAGGAGGCCCGCAGCCGCCAGGACATGGGAACGAGCCTGCGGAGGCTGTTCTCCTCCGACACCGAGGAGCGTTCCTGGGCGCTGTCCAGGCTGGACGTGCGCGGCCCGGTGACGGCGATCGCCGCCCGCAGCTCACCGGACCGGGTCGCCGCCCTCTGGACGCTCCCGCGCGGCGTGCTCGCCGATCCGGCGTTCCCCGCCGGGGACGAGTCGCTGGTCGCGCTGCTGGTCCCGGCCGGCCAGGCGAGGGAGTTGGCGGGCCGGATCCAGGGCATGTACGGCACGGTGGTGGGTGTCGGCGCCCCCCGAGACGATCTCTCCCAGGTCTGGCGGAGCTGGCGGGAGGCCGTGCACGCGCTCGGCGTCGCCGGCCGGGTACCCGCGCTGGGGCCCGTCGCCGCCTGGTCGAGGCTGGGGGTCTACCGGTTGCTCGCCCGCATGTCCCAGGCCGGGCTGCGGGAACTGGCGGAGGAGGTCGCCGGGCTGGCCCGGGACCCGGAACTGGTCAGGACCGTGGAGAGCTATCTCGACCGCGCGGGTCACGTCCAGGAGACCGCCACCGCGCTCGGCGTGCACCGCCAGACGCTCTACTACCGGCTGGCCAAGGCCGAGCGGCTCACCGGCCGCGACCTCGCCGACGGTGAGAACCGCCTGCTGGTCCACCTCGCCCTCAAGGCGATCCGCCTGCTCTAAACGGCGGCCCGGTAGATCTTCACCCAGTCCACGTACATGCTGACCGTCGGCGGAGTGGAACGGTTGCGGCACGGCGACCACTCGTTGCACGTCACGTCGTTCTGCAGCGCCAGGTGCATGGGACGACCCGTCGGCACGTTCGGCCCCCGGTAGTCCCACACCTTCCTGCCGTCCAGCCAGAACGTCAGCCGTCCGGGCAGCCAGTCCACCGCGACCGTGTGCCATCGGGTGAAGTCGGCCCTCATCCGCCGCTGCGCCTGGGGCTCGTCGCCACGGTGCACGAAGATCCCGCCCGACCTGCGGGCCGGGTCGATGATCTCGGCGAAGTCGATCTCCGCGTACTCCCCGCCCCCCTGGTCGGACGGCCAAAGCAGGGCCACCGGGGTGTAGCCGGCGCCGCGCTCGGCCCGCAGCCGCACCTCCCAGCGTCCGTACCGTTGCGCCGAGCGGGTCGCGATGCCACCGGACAGGTCCCTGCCCGACACGATGCCGCCCTTGAGCCGCAGGACGCCGTCGCCCACGCTCGTGGCCCGCCCGGTGCGCGGGTTGGTCTCGGCGTTGGGGGAGTGGTAGACGACCCATTTACGGCCGTCGACCCGGGTGCCGTCGAAGTTCTCCACCAGGACCGGGGCGCCCCACCCTCGCTCGGCGGACGCGCTCGGTGCCGGCAGCGCGGAGAGCGCCAGGGCGGTGGCCAGGATGCCCAGGAACGTGCCACGAATTGACATGGGCCCATCAAAGCAACGATCGCACTCCAGTAACAGTGGTATTCCGTTTTCGCATCCGTCCCACGAATCCGAAGGATGCTAGTCCGGGCAGGTTGTGCCACGATTTCGGACATGAGCGACATTGATGCCATACGGCGGGCACTGGCCAGGCTGGTGGAGTCCGGTGAGCTCCAGGCGGAGCAGGTGGAGCCGGTCACCCGTGCCGTGGGCGAGGCACTGCGCGACCGGGGCGCCGGGGACCGGGTCAGATGGAGCGAGATCCTCGCGTACGTCGGCGGGGGACTCGTCCTGGCCGGTGCCGCCGCATTCGTCGCCCTGGGCTGGGATCGGATGACCCAGCCGACGAGGATCACGGTTCTCGCCGTGGTCACCGCCCTGCTGCTGGCGGTGGCCGTGGGGCTCGGCAGGGCCGCGCGGTCCGCGACCGGCAGGACGGCCGCCGTACAGGGCAGGGTCGCCGCCACGCTCGCCGCGCTGGGCTCGGGCACCGCCGCCCTCTGCGCCGGGGTCGCCGCCGATCACCACGAGGGACTCATCGGCGGCGCGGCCGGACTGGTGATCGCGGCGGGGGCGTACGCGCTGCTGCCCACCGCGATCGGCCTGCTGGCCTGTGGCGGGTTCGCCCTGGTCACGGTGACCGGCCTGCTGGACCTCTCGGTCGGGGGAGAGGGCGCGGGTTGGGGCCTCGCCTACGTCGCGCTGGGGGTGCTCATCCTGGCGCTCGCCCTCGCCGGGCTGCTCGTCCCGCACGATCTGGGGCTGGGCATGGGCGCGGCCATCGCGCTCTTCGGCGGCCAGTGGCCCGTCCTGTGGGACGGGGAGGCCTGGGGATACTGGCTGACCGCAGTGATCGCGCTGGCCTGCCTGTCGCTGTACGGGCGCCGTCGCACCTGGGTGCTGATCGTCAGCGGCGTGGCCGGGCTGACACTCGCCGTTCCCGAGGCCGTCTGGGACTGGACGGACGGGGCCGTGGGCGGCGCGGTGATCCTGGTCCTGGCCGGGGCCGTCCTGCTGGCCGCGAGCGGTCTCGGGGTCGTGCTGCACCGCCGCGCGTCCCAGTCCTAGCCCGCCTCCCGGACATGTGAAGGACCGGGACTCCGGCGGGAGTCCCGGTCCTTCACATGTGACGGGTGGCCGGTGGCGCCCGGCGGGCGCGGTCAGCGGGCGGAACCGGAGAGGGCGACCTCGTAGACGTGGACGAGTTCCTGGCTGATCCGCTCCCACGAGTAGCGGGACCGGGCGCGGTCGGCGCCGGCGAAGCCGAGCGCGGTGCGGCGGGTCGGGTCGGCGAGGAGCTCGCGGGTCAGGCGGGAGGTCTGCGCGGGACGGTCGGCGGGCACCAGCAGGCCGGTCACCCCGTCCACCACGGAGTCGAGGTGGGCGCCCACCGCGGAGGCGATGACGGGCACGCCGCAGGCCATGGCCTCCAGCACGACGACGCCGGCCGGAGCCTCCTGGGGCAGCGAGACGACCACGTCGGCGCTGCGCATCAGCTTGGCGACCGCGGAGTGCGGGATGTGCCCGAGAACGGTGATCCGATCATCGACGCCGATCTCCTTGGCCAGCAGCATCATGCGGCGCGCGTCGGCGTCGTGCTCCAGGTCCGAGGTCGCCGGGCCACCGGCGATGATCAGCTCGGCGTCGGGGATGCCCTCCAGGGCGCGGATCGCGGTGTGCACACCCTTTTCCGCGGTGAGAGGCCCGACGTGCAGCAGGCGGGGACGGGTACCGCGGGCGGAGGCCGGGCCCTGGCGGCGGAACCGCTCGACGTCGACACCACGCGGGATCACCGAGATGCTGCGGCGCGGCACGCCCAGCCGGATCAGCGAGCTCTCCTCGTCGCCGCACCCGGCGATCACCGCGCTGGCCCGGCGCCCGATGGCCCGCTGCAGCCGTACTCGCTTGGCGTCGCGGGGGTGCTCGCTGCTGAACGTCTGGGTGAACGGCACGTTCAGGCCGTTCGCGCCGGCGATGGCGGCCAGCCCGCCGGTCCAGGAGTGCGCGTGGATGACATCGGGGCGATCCTGCCCCCAGCGGTGCATCAACTGGTCGCCGAGGTCGGAGATGTAGGGCAGCACGCCGTCTTCCGGAAGATCCTGTGCGGGTCCGGCGGTCAGATGCTCAAGCGTGACGCCCTGCGACACACGAACTTTGGGCTTGTCAAGGTCGGAGTTTCTCCGGGCGTAGATGGTGACCTTGTGCTCCCGGCCGAGCTCCCGGGCGACGGCCATCAGGTGAGCGCGCTGGGAGGCGAGGTCGGACTCGTCCTGGGTGGAGGAGAGAGCCTCGGAGGAGACGAATGCAATGTTCACGGCACACCTCTGGGAGGAGATAGGCATGGAAAGCCTGTTATTCCTTCAGGGGTGCCTGCGTCTTAGGCACACGTCTGCATTGCCCTAACCATACCCCGATCTCAGCCGGAGCCAAACCCGCGGGTTTCGACACCTCCTGCTCCGCCGTGACTTCTCGGCCCTGGCGCCCGCGACGGCGACCACCGCCTGACCGGTGGTCCCGGTGTCGTAAGGGCAGGTCATCCAGGCGCGGGGAACACCGGTCGGAGCCGTGGAGCCGTGGCCTGGCGGACGGAGGTCGGCCCGCTCCGACCGGCAGCGGGCCGATCCTGAAACGATCTCATTCTCCGCCCCGGCCGGCCGGGCACGGACGCCGCCGGGGGCGGCCCCTCACCGTTCGGTGAGACCGGCGGGCCACGCCGAGGCGGCCGGTCACACGACACGCAGGGCGAGTATCACGATCTCATCCCAGACTCTTCCGCCGGAGAAGGCGTGCCGGTCCTCCTCCACCGTCTTGACGATCTCGGCGGGCGAGCGCGTCACACAGCGTGCCAGCACGTCGGCCAGCCTGGTCTCGCCGTAGGGCTCACCGAGCTCGTTCTGCGAGGCGACCAGGCCGTCGGAGTAGAACACCAGGGTCTGGCCGGAGGCCGGCGTGAGCTCCTCGGTGAACATCTCGGCCTCGGCGGCGATGCCCAGCGGCACGCCGCCCCCAGCGGTGAACCGCACCCCGCCGTCGGGCTGCAGCAGCGCGGCGGGGTGGTGTCCCGCGCTGGCCAGCCTGATCTTGCGCGCCCGGATGAAGCCGGTCACGGCCATCACGAACATGCCGTTGTGCTGGGCGGTCAGGGCCTGGTTCAGCTTGCGCATCACCTCGCCGGGGTCGGACTCCCAGACGCTGAGCACGCGCAGCCCGTTGCGGACCATGGCGCTGACCGACGCGGCCTCCTCGCCTTTGCCGGCCGCGCCCCCGAGGGCGAAACCCCACCCGTCCCGGGTGGGGAAGACGTCGTAGAACTCGGCGCCGACCGGGCTGGAGCCCGCGTTGTAGATGGCGGCGGCCTCGAATCCGGGGATGTCGGGCAGGCTTCGGGGCACCACGCTGGTACGCAGCGCGTCGGCGGCCCGCGAGCGGGTCTGGAAGCTGCGCCGGGCGCGCAGCGCGAGCCCCAGGTGGACGCCGATCTCCTCCAGCACCCCCAGATCGGCCAGCGAGAACGGCTCCCGGTCGCGCAGGCGCACCAGGGTCAGGGAGCCCAGCACGTCGTCCTCGCCGCCGATCGGCACGATCAGCACCGAGGCGGCGTTCATCACCCGCAGCAGGGGCGGCCCGCCGGGGACGTCGCCGAGCAGCCTCTCGTCCTCCAGCATCTCGTGCACCACGCCCGAGCCGCCGGTCAGCACGTGTGCGATGGCCGGTGCGGTCAGCGGTTTCATCTGTTCGGCGAGGCGGACCAGCTGGGTCACCGGCTTGTCGCTCGGGCCGAGCACGCAGGCGCGGGCGGGGACGCCGTCGCGGATCACATCGGCGATCACCCAGTCGGCCGACTCCGAGGCCAGCAGCCGCGCGGCCCTGGTGACGGTCACCGGCTGGCGCAGGCTCTCCTCGTCGAGCAACAGGCGGGTCATCCTGGCCAGCAATTCCTGCCGGCGTGCCGCGGCCATGACCAGGGTGGCGTCCGACCGGTCGGCGGGACCGTGGGGCGGCCCGGCCACCTGCGCCTCCAGTGGCAGGATCATGACCGCGACCATCTCCTGCGGCTCGCCCGGCATCGTCAGCCGGGTGATGGCCAGCTGCACCGTGTGCGCGCGGCCCTGGTGGGCCAGCCGTGTCTGGAACGTCGCGGTCTGACCGCCCTGCTGGACCGCCGTCAGGTGCGAGCGGAACGCCGCCCGGCGGGAGACGTCGACGAACAGCGGGAACGAGCGGCCGATCAGATACCCCGCCGGGCTGCCGAGCATCCGGGAGGTCTCGGCGCTGATCCGCCGGACCACACCCGAGGCGTCCAGCACCGCCACCGGGATGGGGAAGGTGCGGAACACCTGCCGCAGTAGCTTGAGTTCCCGCTGCGATCCGCTCTCCCGCTGGCCCGACCGCCTGGGGGCCTTGCGCAGCTCGCGCACGGAGGTCTCCAGCAGCTCGCGGGCGGTGTCGAGCTCCGCCAGCGCCGCGTCAAGTGTGGACCGGGGGTCGGCGGGGTATGCGGACTTCGCCTCGCGCAGGGAGGAGATCCTGGCGCTCAGCGCGCTCAGCGCCTGCTCCAGGCTCTGAAGGCCAATGGCGTCGGTCAATGCTCGTCCTCGTCAGGGGCCGGAGTGGGCTGGTCCCGTCGTAGACGGTACGCCACCCCGGTAGGTCGAATCGATCGCGGTCGGATAGTGGTTAAGTTAGTGACACAGGGAGGGGAGTCGCGAGATGGATATGGTCACTCCCGTTCTGGCCCGGGACCTGGCGGCCCTCGGCAG
This sequence comes from Streptosporangium sp. NPDC049644, assembly GCF_040675205.1. Lineage (NCBI taxonomy): Bacteria > Bacillati > Actinomycetota > Actinomycetes > Streptosporangiales > Streptosporangiaceae > Streptosporangium > Streptosporangium sp. NPDC049644. The sequence continues at coordinate 189,438 of NZ_JBFAOJ010000006.1, forward strand.
GGTCAGCGAGGAAACATCGAGCGAGAGCGTGCTACGCGGGCTCACAGCAACCCTCGCAGGCGGTGTGCCCGGTTGCGCGGGCGGGTCCGCCGAACTCTGGCGCCAGGAACGCATGGTCGTCTCAGCCTCTCACAGTGAGCTCATCGTGCTCCTCGACGGCGAGGAGAAGTTCGGTGAGGGGCCTTCGACCGAGGCCCGCGCCACCGGACAGTACGTGGTCGTCCAGGACGTCCTGCGCGAGTCCCGCTGGCCGGCGTACGCCGGTATGGCGGTCCGCTGCGGCGTCCGCTCGGTTCTGGTGATGCCGATCACCATCGAGCACGCCGTCCTGGTCCTCGGCCTGTACGGTGTGCGCCCCGGCGCCTTCGCCGCCAGGAACATCCCGCCGCTGGCCGACATGCTCGCCGAACAGGCAGGGGTGGCGCTCGCCAACCTGTGGGACTACGACGAGGTCCGTACCGACGCCGCCCAGATGCAGGAGGCCCTGGCGGGCCGGGCGATCATCGACCAGGCCAAGGGCATCATCATGAAGTCCAGTGGCTGCTCGGCCGAGGCCGCCTTCGACGAGCTGCGCCGCATCTCCCAGCACCACCAGGTGAAGGTCGCGGACCTGGCCAGGCTGCTGGTCGACGAGCACCAGCGCAACCAGGGCGAGAAAACCGGCTGAGAGGGCGTCCGCCGGCGCCGTGCCGGGGGCGGTGAGCCGCAGGGGCGACCGGGCCCGCTGCCCACGGGACAGGGAGAAGGGGAGCCGATGATCCATCGACGGAGTGGGGGAGTAGGTGGCTGACCTGCTGCGTGTCTCTGTCGCCGAACTGGCGGACGGTGCCGCCGACGGCCCGTTGCTCGACATGTCCAAAGGGGTGTGCGAGCCGATCGTGGGGGTGGAACTGGACGGCGGCGCCGACGCGGTGACGCTGGACCGTGCGGTGACGCGGGCACGCGCCTGTGACCGGCTGCTGATCGGGATCGCCGGGAAGCCGTTGCCCGCACAGGTGGCGGATCTGACGCACGCGCTGGATCTGACCCTCGCCGGGCCGGCCGGGCCGGCCGGACGCGAGTGCGTCGTCGTTCCCGACCCCGAGGAGCGGCTCACGGCCGTGCACAGCGCGGCGCTGCGCAATCCGCAGGCCTCCGTCGTTCTCGGTGCCCTCCTCAGGACGACGGAGGCACTGGAGGTCACCACCGCGCTGGACGTCGAATCCCTCGCCTACTCGACCCTGCTCGGCGGCCCCGAGTTCCGCCGCTGGCTTGATGGCCGCCGTCGCCGGCCGGTACCGGCGGCGACGGCACCACCGGTGCTGATCGACCGGGTCGACGACCGTCTGCTGATCACGCTGAACAGGCCGGAGCGGCGCAATGCCTACGGGCGGGAGGTCCGTGACGCCCTGGTCGAGGCCATGCGCCTCGCGGTGCTCGACGACACCGTTACCCGGGTGGTGATCGACGGTGCCGGGCCGTCCTTCTGCTCCGGGGGCGACCTCGACGAGTTCGGCACCACTCCCGATCTCACCACCGCGCATCTGGTGCGCACCCGCGGCGGCGCGGGAAGGCTCGTTCACGAGCTCGCGGACCGGGTCGAGGTGCGCGTGCACGGTAGCTGCGTCGGTGCCGGGATCGAGCTGCCCGCCTTCGCCGGAACCGTGATCGCCGATCCCGGGGCCACCTTCCGCCTGCCGGAAATCGGCATGGGGCTGATTCCCGGCGCGGGCGGCACGGTCAGCATCCCCCGGCGTGTCGGTCGCTGGCGCACCCTCTACCTCGCCATGACCGGCGAGCCCGTCGATGCGGCGACCGCCCTGTCGTGGGGGCTGGTCGACGAGGTCATGCCGTCAGGGTTCGGATGCCCGTCAGGCGGAGGAGGAGCTCATGACGGAGCCATGGCGCCGTCCGGGCGACCGCGGTAGGCGGAGGGATCCACAGAGAACGCCTTAGCCGAAGGCGGCGATCGCGTCGTCGATCGTGTCGTAGAGGGGCAGCCGCTGGGCCAGACCGGTGATCCACATCACTTTGGTCTTGGCGTACTCCACTCCGATGAGCGCGAACTTGGCGCCGGCGGTGGTGCTGAGCTGCCAGTGGTGCACGATCAGCCCCAACGCCCGCGAGTCCATGAAGGTCACGCCACCCAGGTCCAGTGCCATGTCCAGGCCGTGCTCGCCCGTCTGCGCCGCCAGGTAGTCGGCGAACTGCTCCCTTGTCGTCGCGTCCAGCAGGCCCGTCACCCGGATCACGTTGATCCCACTGACGAGCGCCGACGTGAGAGTCAGGGCTGCAGATCTCTCGCCGTTCTCCGACACCGTCACTCAGAGCCTCCTCGCACCATTCGATTAGCAACCTTACTGTTACCTGCGGGCGAGTAATACTCCAGGATTCAGGGGAATAGTGGAACCAGAGGTCCAGCAGAGGGCCTCGCCTCGAAAATCGGTCGAGGCGATGCCGTCTGCCCGGACGTTGCTCCGTGGTCGGCTCGCCTGACAGTAATACCAGGGAGCAGCAATGTCTGTTCAGGCACTCGACATCACCGACATGACCGCTGAGGACCTCCTCGCCGAGATGTCTTTGCCCGAGGTATCCGACCATCGTGCCGAGCGCCTGCGCGAGCGCATCGTCGAGATGCACCGCCACCTCGCCATGGAGATCGCCCGCCGCTACCGTTACCGCGGCGAGCCGATGGAGGATCTCCTGCAGGCCGCGTACGTGGGGCTGATGAAGGCCATCAACGGCTTCGACCCGACCCTCGGGCACCCCTTCCGCGGCTACGCCGTGGTCACCATGACCGGTGAGGTCAAGCGCCACTTCCGCGACCGCACCTGGGCCATTCGCGTCCCCCGCGTCTACCAGGAGCGCAGGGCCGAGCTGAACCGCCTGGTAGCCGACCTCAGCCAGGAGTTCGGTCGTGCCCCCACGGTCGCCGAGCTGGCCGCGAAGATGCACATCTCCGAAGAGGACGTCCTGCTCACCCTCGATGCCTCCGCCGCCTACAGCGCGCTTTCGCTGGACGCCCCCCTCGGCGCCGACGACGACGCGGCGGCGCTTGGCGACGTCATCCCCGAGGAGGACGACGCGCTGGGCACCCTCGTGGACCGCGAGGCGGTCAAGCCGTTGATCGACAAACTGCCGACGCGGGAGAAGAACATCCTGCTGCTGCGCTTCTTCGGAAACATGACCCAGGCCGAGATCGCCGCGGAATTCGGGATCTCCCAGATGCACGTCTCCCGTATCCTGCGAAAGGTGCTCGACCAGCTCCGTGCGGAGCTTGTCGCCGAATGCTGAATACACAGCCTGTTACCGGGCACCCCAGTCGGCGACAACGGACGTGGCGTAAGGTGCGTTTGAACGAATCCCGGATGTTGAGGACGACGGCGGACCGGGACAGGGGAGGCGGATCTCGGGTGAACGAGGACGGTGTTCGTCCGGCTCGCTTCACGGCGAGTGGCGCCCGTTCCAGGGTTTCTCCCGCGGGGACCACCGTGGCCGAACTCGCCTTCTGTCTTCCCGACCTTCCCGACGTACGTGACTTCGCCGCCGTCCAGGCCATGCGGAGTGGCATGTCACAGGACGGACTCGCCGACTTCCTGGTGGCGTTGAACGAGGTGGCCACCAACGCGGTCACCCACGGCCACGCCACCGCCAAGGCCATGCTGCGGATGTGGACCGTCGACCGGACCCTCGTCGTGGAGATCCACGACGAGGGTCAGTGGGACCCCGGACCGTCCCCGGGGGAGACGCCCCCGGGGCCGCACGCGACCAGCGGCATGGGCCTGTGGGTGGCCCGGATGGTCAGCTCCGACATCAAGTTCGAGACCGGGGCCGCGGGCACGTTCATCACCATGTCGTTCAAGGTCTAGCCGTTCCTCCGGCCGTTCCGGGCCGGGGGAACGGCGTATACGACTGCGCCCCGACACCGGTGAGAACGGTAGAGCGTGGGGTAGGGGAAGAGTGGATGAGTTTGGGTGTATATATCGGTGGTCGCGGGATCA